>JAYYHP010000045.1:0-6514 GCA_036148335.1 Pseudomonadota bacterium | reverse complement strand
GACTTAATCAACGGTGGAAACCAACGCTGACCACAGCATTGCACATCGGTGTTAAATGAGTGCGCACGATCACAGAGCAAACGCGCGACATGGCCAGGCCATAGCGCTGGCACAGTTGAATAACGTTATATAGAGAAGTCCATGAGTAATATCGCCATTATCGGCGCCGGTATTGCCGGCCTGACCGCCCTCCAGTCATTGAAAGAGGCCGGACACTCGGTCACCGTGTTCGACAAGTCACGGGGGTCTGGTGGCCGCCTTTCCAGCAAAAAAACCGGCGAATCCTCCTGGGACATGGGCGCTCAGTACTTACGTGCACACACCCCCGAGTTTCAGCGAACGCTGGAGCAGTGGGAAGCAAACGGCTGGGTTGCAGAGTGGTCACTGACGCCCTGGTCGATTGATGGCGAATCACGCACGGCGTCGGCCGACGATGTAAAACGTTACGTGGGCATGCCACGCATGACTGGCCTCAGCCGCCAACTGTTGGCTGCCGCAGACGATTTCATTACCAGCACCCGCATTACCGAAGTGCTCTTTGACGGTGAATGGATACTCATCAGCGAAGAGGGTGACCGCTTCGGCCCTTTTTCTGAAATCGTACTGAACATGCCACCAGAACAAGCCCGGGACCTCATCCCGGAAACATCATCGCTGCACGGTGCAGTGGATGACCTACCCATGAACCCCTGCTGGACACTCTTACTCGGGTTCGATCAGGCGTTAGATACGCCAATGGATGGCGCCTTCGTTAAGTCCGGCCCACTGGCGTGGATCGCACGCAACAACAGCAAACCGGGACGAGACCCTCGCGAAGCCTGGGTGATTCAGGCAAGCCATGACTGGAGCCAAGCGCACGTCGATGCGCCGCGTGAACAGGTTATTGAGCAATTGTCTGCTGCCTTTGCTAAGGCGCTTGGACTGGCGCTGCCACCGGCCGCCGATGTCTGGGTGCATCGCTGGTTGTTTTCAGTCCCAGCAAAAGCGCCTAAGCTTGGCGCACTTCGGGATGAAACTCACAATTTAACGGTGTGCGGCGACTGGTGTGAGCGCCCTTCGGTGGAAGGTGCCTGGATCAGTGGCCAGCATGCGGCACGCCTGTTGGCAGGAGATAACTATGAGTGATTCACATACTGCGAGCCAGCGCGCGACTATCTTACTGGCTCACGGCAGCACCGACCCCAACTGGCTGGCACCCTTTGACGGCTTGCTTGAAGGTATACGCGCTGGACTGACCACCGAACGCGTCGAACTGGCGTACATGGAGCTGGCAGAGCCTTCATTAGAGAACCAGGTACGTACCCTGGTAGCAGAGGGCTTTACTGCGATTGATGTACTGCCACTGTTTTTTGCTGCGGGTCGCCACTTGCGTAAAGATGTACCGCGGATGCTGGATGCCTTGTCTGAAGAACTGGCCAGCAACACCCCTGCCGAACTCAACCTGCACCCGCCGGTTGGCCTCGATCCAGAAGTGGCCAGTGCTTTGAGCCGCATTGTGCTGAAGAAGATCACAGCGTCTGCGTAGCGATGCTACAACTAGCTACACCTAGCTGCACCGGCTAGCTCTGAGTCGGTGCATTGGTTGATGTATTCGAGCCTTGATTCATACGAACATTGATTCGCACACACTGTCGTAAACACTCTCCCCACCTGCTAATTCAGCGACTGCCAATGTAAAGTTGTACAAATTTAAAAATATTTGTACAAGTTTATATTGACTTGTACAACCGTGACTTCCAGAATAAATCCTATACAAGATTGGCTCTGGAGTTGTACATATGGTTACCTCGTCCGACAACAAGATTCCCGTAGGCATCAGTGCCTGCCTCACTGGTCAGCCCGTCAGATTCAACGGTGGGCACAAGCGCTCGCGTTTTTGTACCGATGTCCTGAGTCAGTATTTCGATTTTCGCCCGGTCTGCCCTGAGGTCGCCATCGGCATGGGGACGCCTCGTGAACCGATTCGTCTGATCAGCAGCACCCCAACCTCGGACGATATTCGCGCAGTCGGCGTGGACAATCCGGATGTCGATGTCACCAGCGAGTTACGCCATTACGCCAGTGACGTTGCCGCCAAGCAGCAGGATCTATGTGGCTTTATCTTTATGCAGAAGAGCCCAAGCTGCGGCCTGTTTGGAGTGAAGCGCTACCTGCCCAACGGTCATCCTGAAGGCAAAGCTCAAGGCATTTTTGCGCAACAGTTCAGCCAGCTGAATCCGTTGTTGCCCGTTGAAGAAGCCGGCCGCCTGAACGACGCGGGCCTGCGTGAAAACTTTATGGTGCGTGTGTTTACCTACCGCGAATGGCAGCGCTTCCGCGAAGAACCCGTCACTGCCGCACGCCTGATCGACTTCCATTCGCGCTACAAATACCTGGTCATGGCGCACAGCCTGGTGATGTACAAAGAGACTGGCCGGTTACTGAGTAATCTGACTGGCGACCTGAACGCCATCGCTGACAGGTACTTCGAGTTACTCATGACCGGATTGGCGAAGCCCGCCAGCCGTAAAATGCACACCAATACCATGATGCACCTGCAGGGCTACCTTAAGAATCTGATGTCGGCGGCCGATAAAGCGGAACTCGAGAACCTGATTCACGAGTATCGCCGCGGTATTGTGCCCTTAGTCGTGCCATTGACCCTGCTCAAGCACCACTTAAACCATCACGGTGAGGCAAATCGCTATGCCCGTGAACAGGTTTATCTCAATCCACACCCATATGAATTGGGGCTGAGGAATCAGCTGTGAGCCAGAATGATGTGAATGGCTACCCCATTCGCGAGTTCGCACGATTGACCGGAGTGAATCCGGTCACCCTGCGCGCATGGGAGCGCCGCTACGGCATTATCCAACCATTACGGACACCGAAAGGTCATCGTTATTACACCGATGAACACGTCGAACAGGTCCGTAATATTCTTTACTGGTTGGAACAGGGCTACCCGATTCGTCAGGTCAAATTGCTGCTCAGTGCACCACCGGAGCGGGACAGCCAACCGGGCGGCGACTGGGAAGAGCTGACAGAACGCATGATCCTTGCCGCCTGTGAGCTTAATTCACGTCAGTTAGACGAAGAGTGGAATACCGGCCTCGCCAGTTACCCCATGGCGGTGTACTACGAACGTTGTCTCTGCCCAGTATTAGACCGGCTACGCCAGGACGCCCAGCACGCCATGATTCTGGAAGCTTTCACCTATCTGCTGACTCGAAAGTTGTCTCAGCTCATCAGCCTGCAGCAGAAACACGCTGAAGGACCGTCACTATTACTAGCCACCAATCACGTCGACGGCGAGCTACCTCTGCTCGCATCAGCGTACGCGTTGGGGGCGGCAGGGCTCAAAGTGGAATACTTTGGCACAGAATTTTCGCCTGCTTACATCCGAATTGCCGCCGACATCGTAAAGTCATCATGGGTTTGGGTTCACATGCACCCGTCCCGGGCGGATCAACAGCAGCCTTGGCTGCATCTGACCGATGAAGTATCACTCCCCGTGTTCTACTCTGGGGACGTGCCCGACTCGGTTGCTCAGGATAAGCATCTGGAGGCGTCCCTAGGACGTCAGATCCAAACCTTCATTACGCGCACAGGAGATCTTTCATGACCCGTCTTGTCTGGTTCCGTACAGACCTTAGGGTTCACGACCATCCGGCTCTGACTCACAGTCGCCGCGATGACGATGCCACGACACTGGCGGTTACTTTTGTAACCGAGCCCCAGTGGCGTCAGCACGACCTGGGAGATCGCCGGATTAACCTCATTCGTCAGGGCATTGCTGCGCTCGACGATGCGCTCAATGAGTTGAATATTCCACTGCTAGTAATTCCGCTGGCGTCGTTTGCAGACTGCGAGAGCAAGCTCATTGAGCTGGTCGCGGCATTTGATGTTCAAGAACTCAATTTTAATATTGAGTACGAAGTAAATGAGCGCCATCGCGACATTCGCTTGGTAAAAGCACTCAGCGATATCACCATCAATCGCTTCCACGATCAGTGTCTGGTGCCTCCCGGAGAACTCACCACACAGAACGGCGATCCGTACCGGGTATACAGCCCGTTCCGCAAAGCCTGGTTGAAACGGATGGACCATCAGGTCAGCACCCCACTGCCGAAGCCTGACGCACAACCCGAAGCGCTGCTCAGCAGTGAACTGAAAGCCCGTTGGCTGAGCGAGCATCAAAGACCGACATTCGACACTGATGAATTGTGGGACGCCACCGAAAAGGCAGCCCATGGTCGCTTGAAAGCCTTTATTGATAACGATGCACTGCATTACGACCAGCGCCGTGACCTGCCAGATCTCGATGCCACCAGCCGCTTATCGTTTTATCTGGCCATGGGCATTTTGTCGCCACGCCAGTGCATTTACAGCGCCTGGCAGCACAACGTCTGCCAGTTAATTGGTGGCGAAGCCGGTCTCGATAGCTGGATCAATGAGCTGGTATGGCGCGAGTTTTATCGTCACCTGATTGTTGCCTACCCGGAACTTTGCAAACACAAAGCCTTCCGAAAGGATTACCAGAACATCCCCTGGCGCGACAGCGAGTCCGATTTTAAGCGCTGGTGCAATGGCGAAACCGGCTACCCCATTGTCGATGCAGCCATGAAGCAACTGGCCGAAACCGGTTGGATGCACAACCGCTTGCGCATGATTACGGCCATGTTTCTGACCAAACACCTGCTGATTGATTGGCACTGGGGTGAGAAGTTTTTCAGCCAAAACCTGGTGGATGCCGACCTCGCTGCGAATAACGGCGGATGGCAGTGGAGTGCCTCAACCGGTGCCGATGGCGCCCCATATTTCCGGATTTTTAATCCGATTACCCAGTCTGAAAAGTTTGATAAGCAAGGCCTGTTTCTTGCGCGCTATTTACCTGAGCTGCGCGGCCTTGCGGTAAAAGATCGTCATTTTCCTACGCCCATCATGCGCGAGCATGTCGGCTACCCTTCTCCGATTGTCGAGCACAAAACGGCACGGGAGCGGGCGTTAACTACGTTTAAAAACATGGAGACCTGAGGCCTGCGCCCGGTGAATTCTGTATGAACACAATACGCAACAACCCGTTAGTGATGAACATCCTACGCTGGTTTGACTCCCAGGCCGGTGCCGAGGGTGATATGACCAGCACGCAATTTAACTGGGTACGTGTAATTCCGTTTCTGGTGTTGCACCTCGCGTGTTTTGGTGCCTTCTATACGGGAGTCAGTACCGCAGCGGTCATCGCGTGTCTCGCGTTGTTCTGGTTGCGCATGTTTGCCATTACGGCGTTTTATCACCGTTATTTTGCGCACCGCAGCTATAAAACAAACCGCGCGTGGCAGTTTGTATTCGCACTGATTGGCAATATGTCAGCGCAGCGCGGGCCGCTCTGGTGGGCGGCACATCACCGTGCTCACCACCAGCATTCCGATACCGAAGAAGACCTGCACTCACCGGTACAGCGTGGTTTTTTCTGGAGCCACATGGGTTGGTTCACCTGCGATGCCAGCTTCCGAACCCAAATGCACCGCATTAAAGATTTTGCCCGTTTTCCGGAACTGCGTTTTCTCGATCGCTACGACAGCCTCGCACCGCTTCTGCTAATCGCGCTGTTGTATGGCGCCGGTGAGCTGATGGCGGCCTACGCACCGCAATGGCAAACCAACGGGTTGCAGATGGTCGTGTGGGGTTTTGTGGTTTCTACCGTGGTGCTGTTTCACTCGACCGTCACCATTAACTCGCTGGGGCACATCTGGGGCAATCGCCGCTTCAACACCAAAGATCACAGTCGCAATAACGGCTTTTTGGCCCTACTGACCTTGGGCGAAGGTTGGCACAACAATCATCACCGTTGGGCAGTATCAGCGCGCCAAGGCTTTTATTGGTACGAAATTGATATCTCTTACATGATTCTGAAGGCCATGAGCTGGGTAGGCATTGTGCACAGCCTGAGCCCAGTACCCAAGCATGTGTTGGAAGAAGGACGACGCTCAAATGGATAATTGGCAAGGCGATAAAGACTTTTTCGCCATGATTTCGCTGTACCAGAAAATGGGCCCAGGCGACGTCCATCGGCAACTGCTGGCGCGCCTTTATACCGACGACATTGAGTTTCAGGATCCGCTGCATCAGGTTAGCGGTATCGACAATCTGACGGCCTATTTTTCTGAACTTTACGAAAACGTATTGGAGTTAAGTTTTAAGTTTCACCACGGCTTTCGTAAAGGAGATGAAGGCTGCGTGCACTGGACCATGACCTATCGCCATAAAAATCTTTACGGAGGTCGTCGCGACATCGACGTACACGGTGTCTCGCTGCTGACCTGGCGCGAAGATAAAGTCTGTCGTCACCGTGACTTTTTTGATGCCGGCGAACTGCTCTATGAACACGTCCCCCTGTTTGGTTGGGGCATCCGCAAACTCAAGGAGCGCCTGACATGAGCCAGACTAAAACATTGCCACTGAAGCAGCAGGTTATCTGGTTGACCGGTGCCTCGTCGGGCATTGGCGAAGCCTTAGTTACAGCCTTAGCACC
>JAYYHP010000044.1:0-4292 GCA_036148335.1 Pseudomonadota bacterium | reverse complement strand
TGGACTGAACTCACCTGACGGAGGCGAACGGGCATGGCAGATTCCACTCACACTCATGCCCACAGCCGTCTGCTGAAGGCCATGGGAAACGAGCAGCGCCTGAAAATACTGATGGCGCTACTGGACGGAGAAACATCCGTCAGTGACCTGAGCACCCAGCTGTCACTGGGACAGTCGGCGTTGTCACAGCATCTGGCATGCCTGCGCAACGAAGGTCTGGTCAGCATGACCCGCCGCGCACAATGCCACCTGTATCGCATACAGGACCCTCGAGTTCCTGCCATAATAAACATAGTCACTGCGCAACCAGTTAAGGAGAACGGCTGATGGGCATGCGGTCTACGCTCTGGCCAATTCGACGTGATGCCATTCCAGACGACCTGATCGCCGGACTAGTGGTGGGCATCATGCTGGTGCCTCAGGCCATTGCCTACGCGTATCTCGCCGGTCTTCCTCCCGAGGCTGGTATCTACTCATCGCTGTTCCCTCTGCTCGCCTATGCCCTGCTTGGCACCAGTCCGACCTTGGCGGTGGGGCCTGTCGCCATTATTTCATTGATGACCCTGAGTACCTTACAGGCCATCCCAGGGATTACGCCCGAGCAATTTGGCGATCATGCGATTTTGTTGGCCGCCATGACCGGGCTCTGGCTATGGCTGTTCTGCGCCATCGGCCTTGGCACCTGGGCGTCATTCATCAGCCATTCCGTGGTGTCTGGGTTTACCAGTGCCGCCGCGCTGGTAATTATTCTGAGTCAGTTAAAAAGCCTGACCGGCGTTGCGATTCCTCGCGACGGCCCGGTATGGACACCGGTGCAGCATTTGCTGATGCACGGTGATCAGATTGATCTGTTTACGCTCACCGCCGGACTGATTGGTTTGTTTCTGCTGATATTCTGGCAACGAGGCCTGTCATCGTTTATTGGTCACACTGCCCTGCCCGAACGCCTGAAAACCCTGATCCGCAGTAGCGGCCCACTGGTGCTAATCAGTAGCGGCATTTTGCTCGCCTGGATAGCTCCGGGAAATATGGCCACCGTCGGTGCCATTTCGGCCCCATGGCCATCTCTGAGCCTGCCCGATGTGCCCACAATGCAGTGGCAGGCCCTGTTACTGCCATCGGCGATTCTGGCCCTTATTATTTTTCTTGAAAGCTTATCCATTGCCAACGCCATGGCACGTTCACGCCATCAGCGCCCGGCCAAAGCCAATCAGGAACTGCTGGCCCTTGGTGGCGCCAATCTGTTTTCGGCATTGAGCCACGGCATGCCTGTGGCCGGTGGGTTTGGTCGTAGCATGGTCATGATGTCGTCCAATGCCCGCTCTCAATGGGCGACAGTCGTCGCGGTTCTGGTCGTTGCCCTGCTGACTCACCTCGGTAGTCGAACTTTCGATTACTTACCGGAGGCGGCATTGGGTGCCCTGATTATTGGTGCCACCTGGCCACTTTTTCGTTGGCAGGACGGCTGGCGCGCCTGGCAGTTTCAACGCAGCGATGGTTTGGTGTGGCTGACCACCTTTGTTCTGGTGTTAGGCATTGATGCGATTAATGGCATTCTCGCCGGGGTCATTGTGTCTCTGATTATGTATCTGCGACGCACCAGCCAGCCACACATTGCCGAAGTCGGGCGTCTTGCCAACAGTCAGGAGCAATTTCGCATTGTATTGCGTCATGATACGCGCACGGTGCCGGGCGTGATGCTGATCCGGGTCGATGAGAATCTCTATTTTGCCAACGGTGACTATCTGATTGGCTTCGTATTAAAACGTCTGTCGCAACAGCCCGACGTGCACGACGTCGTGTTGATTGGCAGTGCCATCAATCACATTGATTTCTGCGGCCTGGAGGCACTGGAGCACCTGCAACAGCAACTGGCCGATGACGGCAAAACCCTGCACCTCGCTGATTTTAAAGGTCCGGTAATGGATCAGCTGAAACACACGGAGTTTTTGCAGTCACTTCGTCCCGGGCAGGTGTTTTTCACCACCGCGGAAGCCCTGTCCGTATTGAGCCACCCTCGCCATCTCGACGATGATTTTTACGTGATATAATGGCAACCCATTAGCGAGGCCGAAGAATGAACACGACCTACCTTTTACTCTTGCTTGGCGCTGCCGCCATTATCCTGCCACTCGCCTGGTATGCCCGGCGCCTGACCCGTCAGGTCAAAGACGCCGATAACGCGCGTCGTGAAGCGGAAGCAGAAGCCGAACTGCAACTGCGCAACCACCAACAGGAGCTGATCAAAGACATCCGTTTTATCTCGCTGTCGGTGATTCAGAAGCAATGTGAAATTACCGAAGGCGTATTGCGATTGCAGTACCTGCTGAAGGGATTGGACCCGGATGTATGGGAGCAACCAGAGCTGGCTAGCCTGCGTGCGCACTACGATGCCGTGAAGGAGATGCCGATTCTGGAAGCCTACAAAGCACTGACGCCAAAGCAGCAGTTTGAGTTAGATAAGACCCGCCTGACTCTGGAAGAAACGCATCAGGCATCGATTGAACGCGAGTTGCGCTGGTTGCACCAATATTCCTTTCCACAGGTGACATTGTTGCAGTAACCAAGCGACTTACCACTAGCGCTGGGGATCTGTGACCGCTTTAATAAGCCAAAGGATTATCCACCGTTAACCATGGAGCATTCATGTTGCGTTCCCGATCACAGCCTGACCGCCAGTCCCTTTCCCGAGTTAAGCGCCTGATGTCCCCTATGTTTGCTGCGGTGTTGGCCTCTGTTTTTGTCCCTGTAGTAGCATTTTCTGCCAGCGCTCACGCCGATTGGAATTTAAGCCCGGACTCCCGCATTAGTTTTTTAAGCACCAAAAATATCGACGTCACCGAAGTGCATCACTTCAAGCAGCTGTCGGGCACCGTCACTTCTGCAGGCAACGCTAGTGTGCGTATTCCGCTGACAAGTGTGGAAACCCGTATTCCAATTCGCAATGACCGGCTGCAAAAAATGCTGTTTGAAGTCGACAAGTTTGCCACCGCGGATATCAACGCCAAACTACCAGAGTCACTGATGCTGCCCCTGAAAAATGGCGAAACGGTGGTCGCTACCCTGCCCATCACGTTGCGCCTGCACGGCATCACACAAAGCTTGAAAGCAGACGTACTGGCAACATCGGCCCATGATGGTCAGATTGTGGTGACCTCACTGTCACCTGTGTTAGTCAGAGCCGCAGACTTTGAATTGTCGGCAGGGGTTGAAGCACTTCGCAAGGTGGTTGGCCTGGAAGCCATTTCCAGCACGGTTCCGGTCACCTTCACGCTGCTGTTTAACGAAGCTGAATAAATTTAATCCGCCGCGGCGCACAAGAATTGATTGCGTCCGCTGCCTTTTGCCTTGTAGAGATACTTGTCCAGGTGCTCCATCACCTGGTCGAGGCTCAGCTCCTGATGAGGACGCGGGATCACTGACATAAAGGCACCTGAAGCTGTCACCGGCACCTGCTTCTGCAGGTCGTTGTATACCACCATGCCGCGAATATTATTCAGAATACGTTCTGAGACACGCTGCAGCTGATCGGGCTGACATCCGGGCAAGATAACAGCGAATTCCTCGCCCCCTAAACGCCCGATATGATCCGTCGGACGCAAAGTCCCACGCAGCGTATCGCACAAGGCCTTCAACACGCGGTCGCCCGTCCCATGCCCATGAAGGTCGTTAATTTGCTTGAAGTGATCCAGATCCATCATGAGTACCGAAAATACATGATGCTGACGCTGACCGCGCGCCCACTCGCGTTGGTAAATGCGCTCAAAACCGCGGCGATTCTCGGCGCCCGTCAACGGATCGGTTAATGCCAATAACGCGGCCCGCTCGCTTTGCTTCACCATCACCAGACAGGCCGCAATCACCGCCGCCAAGTGCTGCATGAAGTCTGTTGCCATGCCAGCCATAAAGCGTTCGTTATCTGAGGAGTACATGCACAACAAGCCCAGGTATTCGCCATTACGCAGCAGCGGTAAGCGCAGCCCAGAACGCCACGGTGGTGGTGGCTCAATGGCACCAGCACGGACCACCGGCATGGATGATTTAAACTGAATTTGATTGAGCATAACGCCCTGATCGATATCGAGCGATTGCAGCATCGAGGCCTTTAGTTCGCCGTCGGGGTCACACACCTGAAGACTGACGGCGTCCAGGTCAAATTGGGAGGGCAACGCTTCGAGCAGCAGGGTCAGAAAATCCTGCCAGCTTTGTGCGGACAAGAGACACGCTGCAGCTGATCGGGCTGACATCCGGGCAAGATAACAGCGAATTCCTCGCCCCCTAAACGCCCGATA
>JAYYHP010000043.1:0-3825 GCA_036148335.1 Pseudomonadota bacterium | reverse complement strand
GCCTCTTGTCTGGCACTCGGCAGCACTACTGTGTACGCCGATGACCTGACACTCAGCAGTGACACCATCCGCCAAAATGGCACACTGGGATCGGCTCAGGTGTTTGCTGGTTTTGGTTGTGACGGAGAGAACATTTCGCCGGACTTACAATGGACGCCTGGGCCAGATGGCACCAAGAGCTATGCGGTCACTGTATATGACCCCGATGCCCCGACAGGTTCAGGGTGGTGGCACTGGATCGTTTATAACATTCCAGCGGACGTTACTTCGTTGCCAACCAATGCCGGCTTAGAAGGCGGCGCTAATCTGCCCGAGGGCGCGGTACATGGTCGATCCGACTTTGGCACCTACGGCTTTGGTGGCGCCTGCCCTCCACTAGGTGATAACCCGCACCGTTATGAGTTTGTCGTTCATGCGTTGCAGACCGATAACATCGATTTGCCCACAGACGCCAGTGCCGCCTTAATTGGTTACATGGTGACGGCCAACCGGCTTTCCAGCAGCAAGATCACGGCACGCTTTGGTCGCTAACGGCCGGTATGCAAACACCGGTTAACGTCCTGATCACTGGGCTACGTAACAGGTCGGTCTAAATGGCCCTCTGGAGTCCTGTGCTCAGGCATGGGATTCTGGTACCTTCCTCCGGACATTGACGGAGGACACCATGACCGATTTTTCTCAAGCTAAAACCGAATTCCTGACGGCAGTTGCCAGCGACTCGCACCCATTTGCCGATACTCTGGCGTTTATTGAAACCTGGTACGACTTCACTCCAACGGCCTTCAACAATGGCGGCGTTGAAAACGCGGTCGACAAAAACCAAGGCAGCGCCAAAGTATTTGCGCTGAGCCAGTTACTCGAGCTCGATAAAGAGACCACCCTGCGTCTGTTTGGCGAACATTACCGCGATGTACTGGCAACACCAGACGTGGACAACCACCACAACCTGCGTCGTGTACTGCGCGATGGCACGGGTGACATTCAGTTTGACCAGTTCCCGCTGAAGGCGAAAGCGTGAGCCGTCTGATCCACAGCTGGACACTGTCTACCTGGGCGCAGCGCCTGGGGTTGCTGCTGGCCATCGCCAGTTATGTGGTGTTGTGGCCGGGGGTGACCGAGCCCATCATGACCATTAAGGCCACCATGAGCATGTTCGGCATGAGTGCTGAATTGTTTAACGAAACCCGCTCTATCTGGGAAACCGTTACGGCTCTGCACGATCAAGGGTACGCTCTGGTGGCGTTCCTGATTGTGACCTTCAGTGTCGTGATTCCAGTATTGAAAGGACTCATGATCCTGTTCACCTGGCTGTGGCCGAGCGACCTGCGCTGGCGCATCGTTGCGGCGGTCAGCAAGTGGTCGATGGTCGACGTATTTGTGGTGGGCATTCTGGTGGCCTTTTTAACCGCCAAAGCCACGGCCGAGCTGCAAGCAACCTTACTGACCGGCTTCTGGTGGTTTTTGAGCTTCTGCCTGTTGTCGATCGTGTCTGGCCAGCTGCTGTCACTGCATCGCCTGAGTCCACGCTGATCGCACAATCTGACCTCGCCCCATAGCCATCCGTCCAGCGCTTTCTCAGCGCTGGACTATACTGGAAGCACCCGAACTCAAGGAGGCTTCCGGTGACCACCATTGCACTGCACCACATCTTACTGAAAAGCCCATTATTGGCCGATGACGTTCTCAATGAGCTGAGCTTAGGCGCACGCTTTGAAGACATGGCGGCGGAGCATTCTGCCTGTCCGTCAGGCAAGCACGAAGGCAACGCCGGTGAGCATCATCTGGATGATCTGCCTGAGCCTCTTATCGAAGCCATGGCGAAGTACGATGGCAACAGCCCGTGGATTGGCCCAGTAAAAACCGATTATGGTTACCACATCCTGCGACCTGCCGGTCAGGTGGGAGAAACGCTGCGCGCCGATGCGGAACAGGAGTTATCGTCGAGCGCGCACGAGCAGACGATGGAAGACAACTCAGACATCGAAGCACACGCCCCAGGATTAGCTGAAGCGCAGGCTGAAGAGCAAAACACTCAGGACGACAAAGATGCCTGAAGCGCCTCTGCCCCTCTGCTCCCTGTGCACCGCTGTACCCAAAAAAGACTCAGCAGTCGGGCGACAGTACCCGAATCAACGCTTCACTGGCCGAGGCGGCACCGTAGCAGGTTTCTACCAGTGTCGGACGGCCCCAGCATTCAAAGCGTAAGCGCGGCAAACTGATGCGCCAATGTGACTCCGGCGGATGATCGTGGCCGCGATCAGAACCTAACAGAGTCTCCGACTCTCCAGCATCGAGGCAACGAAGTCCTTCAGTAAATTCATCGCCCAACCAATCAAAATCGTAGTCGGATTCCAGCTTCACTACGGCAAAACACCGGGGCGCCGAGAGAAAATCCCGGTGCACCTCGTACACCAACCAATGCGGAGAGATCGCATCTCCCCGGGCCATCAGCAGGCAATTGTCGGCCTGCTCATTTAAATCCGGGCGCGGTAGCCTCATGCGCAGTCCGCTCCCTGATTCTGAAGGCCAGCCAGACGCTTCAGCACTTGCAGAAACGCATCGCAGGCGACCACGGAAGCGCTCTCGTCCATGGTGTGATAGCCGATGGTCGGAATCTGTAACGTCGTGCCATCCACCAACCCACCAGAGGCGGCGATAATGCGCCCCATCTCCGTGGAACCAAACGATTTTTCAGGCTTACCTTCGCGGCGTAAACGCGCATTCTGCATGTCGATGTATTCGTCTTTGTACTGATAACTGATGCCCAGACCATCGCACGCCTGTGCCAATGTCTCGGTCAGCGCCTCGTTAAACACCGCATTGGCGTCCCGGTGGCGCAGCACAAGTGTACTGGCTCGCGCGGCTTCTGTATCGGGAAACGGACTGGTATCCACCACGACTAACTGGTTAGTGCGCCCACCAAATCGGCGGAACCATTCCAGCAGATAGCGCCAGCTGCGCCCGGCTTCTTCCTGTGCAGTAAAGAAGGCCGTGCCCTGAAACCCCAGTTCAAACAGGTACACCAACATGGCGGCGGTTAATACGTTATCCATCTGGCCGGTGACACTGTCATCGGTGATGCGCAGGTTATCCTGAAACGCGACTGGGGTCCCTGCCACCAGATGACTCATGCCATCCAGTTCGAAAATCAGGTTGTTACGGTGCGGACAGATATAGGTACGGCGAATACGACCGCGACCGCGATACATGCCTGACCAGGGTTCGTAGGCATACACCTGCTCCTGACCAAACCGATCCACAATCAGCTGCATCAGCTCTTCCGACACCGAGTTACCGAGCAAGTCAGAACGTCCGCCCGCTACAAACGCCGCATATTGAAACTCATCCGGGCCGGTACACATCAAACCGTGGCGGTCGATGTGTGCCGACAACATCAAGGAATCCGGGCGTGCGCCCTGAGCCACCAGTACACCTTCGTACCAGGTAACATGAGCACCGCGTTCTTCCAGTTCACGCTGCAACACACGGAAGAAAGAATGCTCAGCCCCGACGACCGATGGCGAACGGGTCAGATTGTTGAGTAACTGTCGAAACGATTCAGTCAGCACAGGCGAACTCCACAACAGAGAAAATGCAGGTAAAGAGCGCGCATAATTTCACCCGCAGCGACGGCGGTAAAACGAATTTTATTTATCGTGCAGACAAAGACTGTTAACCTTGGGTTTCCTTCAGGGGAGTAATCTGCCTTTTTATACGGCTTGTGCGGCGTAGTGGTCAGTATCTGAACACGAGCCCGGCGATAGAAAGGTGCCAGCATCAACATAATTGAGCCTCATGCTCATGGTGTTGGCGTTTTGCCTCGCA
>JAYYHP010000042.1:0-7602 GCA_036148335.1 Pseudomonadota bacterium | reverse complement strand
CAACGACACAGTTCAGCAGACCCGGCTGATGGATGTTCTGTTTGACCGCGGTTTCTTTGAAGACATCACCTTTACCCGCATTGATGGCGAGGCCTTGCATCGCCGCGCCCGTGAAGCCCTCGATGATGGCAGTGCGCCGGCGTGGTTTAAGTCACTGGTGCCGCTGGAGCTGATGCCGGCCGAAGCCGATGTCACCCGGGGCTGGCAGCGTTTGGGAACCGTAACTGTCATCAGCCATGCCGATTTCGCCTACCGCGACCTGTGGAACATGATTCGTGCCGAACTGATCTGGTTTGCCTGGGTACTGGTACTGACCTTGATTGGTTTGCAGGTGTTGCTGCGCCTTATGTTCCGCTCGCTGGTGCGGGTAGAAAAGCAGGCGCTTGCCATTTCTGAGCGTGACTTGCAGGTACAGACGGTGATTCCGCGTACGCGCGAACTGCGTCGTGTGGTGTTGGCCATGAACAAAATGGTGAAGAAACTGCAGGACATCTTCGCTGAACAGGCGCTGATGACTGAGCGCTTGCGGGAAGAATCCTATCTGGATGCGGCCACTGGGTTATTAAACCGTCGCGGCTTTGATCAGCAGTTTGGCCACATCCTGTCGCGCGACGATGAGCACAGTGGTGTGCTGATGATCATGCAACTGCAGAATTTTGCCGAGTTTAACCTCAATGCCGGACGCCAGGCGGGGGATGACCTGCTGGCCCTGTTGAGTGAATCCCTGGAGCAGTGGCGTCAGGACTATCCGCATGCCTTATTAGGGCGTCGGGCTGGGGCCGACTTTGCTGTTTATGTTCCGTGCACTGACCGCAATCAGGCCAATGAAGTGATGCAGCAAGCGTTCAGTATGCTGAGCGTGTCGGCGCTGTCACAGCGTAACGAACTGAGTTTCCACCTCGGTGGTGTGTTCTTGCAGGGCGATCAGGATGATCCTATTGAAGCCTTCAGTCGGGCCGATGCCGCCTTGCGTCAGGCCCAGCGACAGCCGACACCGCGTTTTCAGTTGTACGAAAGCTGTGGCGATGAACGTAACGAGTGGACCGCAGGCGAGTGGCACGCATTACTCAAAGGTGTGTTGGAGAGTCGTAGCCTGACTCTGCAGTTTCTGCCGGTGGTATCGAATCACGACCAGTCCTTGTTACAGATTGAGGTATTCAGTCGCGTACGCTGGCAGGGGCAGACGTTATCGGCCGCTCGCTTCTGGCCGATGGTGGAACAACACCGTATGGCGCCGGGATTTGACCTGTGCGTTATCGAACAGGTGTTAGAGGAAGTGGCCAATCAAGTACAGGGAGGCGAAGCGCCGCGCTTCTGTGTGAACCTGTCACCGGCCTCGGTGTTGGATGAAACCTTCCATGAAGAACTGTTGGCTCTGCTGGCTCGCTATCCGAACCAGGCACGACAACTGGCCTTGGAAGTCCCTGAGTTTGCCTTGTATTCGGCCGAGCACGCCATTGCTCGACTGGCCTTACGGTTGCAGCCGCTGGGAGTGGGCGTCGGTATCGATCAGGTGGGAACGGGCACCATGGCGTTTGCGTATTTACAGCGCTTGCCACTGGCGTACGTGCGTATTGATGGCAGCTTTAACCGGGGCGTGCATGAGGCGCAGGATCATCGATTCTATATTCAGAGCATGGTGCAGATTGCCCATAATCTCGATTTGTTGGTCCTGGCCGAAGGTCTGGAGGATGAAAAAGACGTCACTGCCGTGCGACAGACTGGGGTAGATGGCTTGGGCGGCTACTACTTCACCCGCCCCCTTGAACACCTGAACGATGCTCTGAACTGGCGCGCACAGTAGGTCTGCCTCGGCTCACTCTGAGTTTTTTGCTATGGAGTGTTGCCCCGGGTTTTTGCCATGAAGTTGTGCTTCAGGGGGGTAGCGATAGAGCCTCGGAATAGCCCTCGCCTGTGGCGTGCGACACGTTGTCGCAGTTGAGCCACATTGCTGTTGGGTTTTCGATATACTCTCGGTGTTTATACAACGCCTTGAGGTGCTGAGTGCGTGCGGAAGTATTGTTCTTGGCCTCATTATCCTTGGCCTCTTTCTCCCGGGGGGGAATCGCTCCCGGGAGTGAATCGCTCTGGGAAACTACTGTAAAGCGACGAGAGATTTTTCATGTTAGTGACTCCTTTAACCCGAGTGATCGCCGTTAGCATGATCACAATGGCCAGCTTGACCACCTCGGTGATCGCCTGTGAAGAACACGATGGCGACAAAACCGTTAATGCCCTCAAATCGGCCGACAACACCGTAATGTCTGATACTTCTGAAACGGCTGACGCTTTGGCAGTTCAGGATGCGTATGTGCGTGCTCCGATTCCCGGTAACTCAATGACCGCGGTTTACCTGACGTTAAGCAACTACAGCGACAGTGCGCGTACTCTTACGGAAGTGAGTGCCCCTTGGGCAACCAAAATTGAGATTCATACCCACGATGTGGTGAATGGCGTCATGCGCATGCGTCAGGTCGACAAACTCGAGATCCCTTCGGATGATTCGGTTCAGTTAGAGCCGGGTGGTCTGCACCTGATGGTCTTTGGCGTGGATGCCAGCCTGGCTGAATCCAGTGAGGCACCATTGACCTTATGCTTTGACGGCGGTGAGTGTCAGGCTGCCACTGCCCGTGTCAAAGGGTTAGGCGAGTAAGCCATCTGCCTGCGGTTATCTGTTATCTCAGGCACCAAATTGACTGAGGAATAGGACGAGTCTGTTACCATCGGTGGCGACGTTAATTGCCCCGGGCGGAACACAGACTCGCTTATGACCTCGACATCATCATCCCCAAAGCATTCTCAGAGTACACAGACTCCTGAATCGGCTTCACAATCTCTTGCGAATACTGTCTCTTCGACTGCCGCCTCCGCGGTCTCTTCTATTACCGCTTCTGCGGACAGTGGTGACTGGCAATTCTGGGTCGACCGTGGCGGTACCTTTACCGACATCGTGGCCATTGCCCCCGACGGCCAGATCCATACCCGCAAACTTTTGTCCGAGAATCCCGGCCAGTACCGCGATGCCGCCGTCGAGGGCATTCGCCGCTTACAGGCCGAGTTTCCTGAGCTTTCCCGTGATATTGCGGCCGTGCGTATGGGCACCACAGTCGCGACGAACGCCTTGCTGGAGCGCAAAGGGGAGCCAACCCTGCTGCTGATTACGCATGGCTTGCGCGATCAACTTGAGATTGGTTATCAGACCCGCCCGGATATTTTTGCGTTGCACATTGAGAAGCCCGCGCCCCTGTACCAGCAGGTAATGGAAGTCAGTGAGCGTGTCCGCGCCGACGGTACGGTCGAGATGCCGTTGGATGAAGAAACCACACTGGTGCAGCTGAAAGAGGCCTATGGACAAGGGTTGCGTAGCGTCGCCATCGTGCTTATGCACGCTTATCGTTATCCGCAACACGAGCAGCGCATTGCTGCTATTGCTCGCCATGTCGGCTTTACACAGATTTCCGTCAGTCATCAGGTCAGCCCACTGGTAAAACTGGTGCCGCGAGGTGATACCACTGTGGCGGATGCGTATTTATCGCCGGTGTTGCGTCATTACGTGGATCAAGTGGAAGGGGCGTTGCAGGCGCTCGCTTCTGCGTTTGGTCAAGCGAATGCCAAACCCTCGGCACAGGTGCCACTGGAGTTTATGCAGTCCAACGGTGGCTTAATCGACGCTGAGCATTTTCAGGGGCGGGATGCCATTTTATCCGGTCCGGCCGGGGGCGTGGTGGGCATGGTGCGTACCGCAGAAGCGGATGGGTTTGATCGTATTGTGGGCTTCGACATGGGCGGCACCTCCACCGACGTCAGCCATTATGCCGGTGAGCTTGAGCGCGAAAATGAAACCCTGGTCAATGGTGTGCGGCTGCGCGTGCCGATGATGAATATTCACACGGTGGCCGCCGGCGGCGGCTCAATTGTGCGTTTCGCTGACGGTCGGTTACAGGTCGGGCCTGAATCCGCAGGCGCCTTTCCTGGGCCTGCCTGTTATCGCAACGGTGGGCCTCTGACCGTCACCGACTGCAATGTCATGCTGGGGCGGGTGCGTCCGGAATACTTCCCGCCGGTCTTTGGGCCCGATCAGAACTTGCCGATCGATGCCGACGGCGTGCACGCGCAGTTTGCCGAACTGGCAGAGACTGTGTCGGCGGCGACGGGTGTGCACTGGACCGCTGAACGATTGGCGTCCGGGTTTCTCGATATTGCCGTAGAAAACATGGCTGCAGCGGTGAAGAAAATCTCAGTGCAGCGCGGCTATGACATTCAGGATTACGTGCTCAGTGGTTTCGGCGGTGCCGGTGGTCAGCATGCCTGTGCGGTGGCGGCGGCTCTGGGCATGAGTCGTGTCTATTTGCACCCCATGGCCGGCGTATTATCGGCCTTTGGCATTGGTATCGCAGATCAGCGCTGGCTGGGTGATGAATCCATCGAACAGCCGTTAGATACGGCATCGCAAGCACTCAGTAATGCCATGCAGGGTCTACGTGAGCAGAGTACGGTCCATGGCCAAGAAACGCTGCGCGTGTATCTGCGTTACCAAGGCTCAGATACGCCCTTGTTAGTGATCTGGCCCGACGCTCCGTCAGATACGCCATACCAGACTCTGGCAGCTCGGGCGAAAGAGGCCTTTGAGGCACAGCATCAACGACTCTTTGGCTTCGTCATGCCAGAGACCGACATTCATATGGATGCCGCACAACTGGAAATCGTAGAACCCGGCCGTGACCTGCCAGCCTGCGTGCCTCAGGTTAAAGCTAAGGCCATAGACAAGGTCATAGAAAAGAGCAAAGACAAGGCCAGAGATAATTCAGAGTTATCACAACGACAAGCCACCTGGCCGACCGTTTCTTTGTTTCTCAGTGGGCAATGGCAGTCGGTGCCGGTGGTGGATCGTACCGAGCTGATGGCCGGGGATGAGTGTGCCGGGCCCTTGTTGGTTCTGGATCAGAACAGCACGCATCTGGTGGCGGCGGACTGGTCTCTGGCGGTATTAGAGAGCGGCGCTTTGCTCCTGTGTCAGGCCGATGCTTCTGACATAGCGCACCCAGACTCACAACTGCAGACAGAGACTGAAATTCGGGCAGAGATTGAAACTCAGGCAGAGATTGAAACCAGGAGTGATCCAGATGCGCAGGCACCTGACCCGATTGCGCTGGAGGTGTTTAACCATCTGTTTATGTCCGTGGCCGAGCAGATGGGCTTTGTGCTGGAAAAAACCGCTAGCAGCGTAAACATCAAAGAGCGTCTCGATTTTTCCTGTGCAGTTTTCGACCGTCACGGCGAACTGGTCGCTAACGCACCGCATATTCCGGTGCATCTGGGGTCCATGAGCGAAAGCATTCACGTGGTCATGCGTGATCACCCCAACATGCAATCCGGCGATGCCTTTGTGCTGAACACCCCCTACAACGGTGGCACGCATTTACCGGACGTGACTGTGGTGAAGCCGGTCTTTATTGACCCTGACAACACCTCAAACGCCGATTTCTATGTGGCAGCGCGCGGGCATCATGCCGACATCGGCGGCATTACGCCGGGGTCCATGCCTGCGAACAGCCAGCACATCGAAGAAGAGGGCGTGCTGTTGGATAACCAGGTGCTGATGCGCGCCGGTGAGTTTCAGGCAGAGTCGATTCGGACCGTCCTCCTGAGTGCGCGTTACCCGGCACGCAACCCAGATCAGAACCTATCTGATCTGATGGCGCAGCTGGCGGCCTGTGAAAAAGGCGCGGATGAGCTGGCGGTGCTGTGTCGCCGTTATGGCGTTAGTCAGGTGCATGCGTACATGGCGCACGTACAAGATAACGCCGAGCAGACCTTGCGTGATTGTCTGGCGCAGCTGCCCTCTGGCGAATTCTCTTATGAGATGGATGACGGCACACGTATGCAGGTGGCTATTCGGGTGGATCAGGCAGCACGAGTGGCCGACGTCGACTTTACCGGCACGGGCTATCGGCGCTCACAGCGGATGCATCCGGGCAACTTTAACGCGCCGACGTCGGTGGTGCGGGCAGCCGTCTTGTATTGCTTCCGGGTGTTGGTCGATAAGCCCATGCCGCTGAATGCGGGTTTCTTCCGGGCATTGCGTATTCATGTGCCAGAGGCTTCCATTATTGCGCCTGAGTACCCCGCGGCGGTGGTGTCCGGCAATGTGGAAACCGCTCAAGCGCTGGTGGATTGCCTGATGGGCGCCTTGCAACTGATGGCCGGTGGTCAGGGCACCAACAACAACTTCACCTTTGGCAATGACACCTATCAGTACTACGAAACATTGTGTGGTGGCGCCGGTGCCAGCGCACGAGGCGCAGGCGCCAGTGGTGTGCACACGCACATGACGAATTCACGCCTGACCGATCCGGAAATTCTGGAGCAGCGTTTTCCTGTGGTGCTGGATTGGTTCCATACCCGCCAGCTTAGCGGTGGTGAGGGCGTACACACGGGTGGTAACGGCGTGGAGCGACACATTCGCTTTCTTGAAACCATGCAGGCCAACATCATCAGCGGTCACCGTCAGGTGCCAACGTTTGCGCTTAACGGCGCGGGCGAGGGCAAGGTGGGCAGCAACTTTGTGAAGCGGGCAAATGGTCGAATGGAATGGCTGCAAAGTTGCGCTGATGTCACCTTAGAGGCGGGTGATACATTTTGCATTCACACTCCCGGTGGCGGGGGCTGGCAGCCCGAGTAAAAAATATTTTTTTATTTGTGACTTCTGGGTCCGTGGCGTCGTCTATTTTCTAGATAACGCCAGACCAAGAACCAAAATGTTAATAAGAAGGACACACCCATGATGTTTCGATCTGTTCAATGGCACCGTGCCGCACTTCTGACCATCGCTTTCACCCTAATGACGGCCTGTGGTGACAATAATGCCCTGCCGGATCTTGATGCACGCACAGAACCTGTGCTGAAGAAAATTGATCCGCAAACTGAACAGCAGGACGTCAAAGTCCGCAAAGCGCGCTTCTTTGAACAGCTGCGTCCGGTGGTGGATGCCGAAAACGAACGTACGCTGGCGATTCGCGCGGCGTTGAAATCTCTGCGCGATAAAGCTGAGTCCGGTGAGTTAACGGCCGGTGAAAACGCCTGGCTGAACGACGTAGCAAGCCGCTACAAAATTGAAGCGGATGCCGAGGGTCGTCATGACTTTGCCACCTTGCTGCGTCGTGTTGACGTGGTGCCTGTGTCTCTGGCGCTGTCGCAAGCGGCGATGGAAAGTGCCTGGGGACGCTCACGTTTCGCGCAGGAAGGTAACAACCTGTTTGGTCAGTGGTGCTTCTCCAAAGGTTGCGGCATTGTGCCATCGCAACGTGCGGCGGGCCTGACCCACGAAGTGGCTAAATTCAAAACCGTGAATGCGGCGGTGCGCGCTTACCTCGAAAACCTGAACCGCCATCCGACTTACGTCAGCCTGCGTGATGTACGTCAGGGCATTCGCCGCGGTCGCGTGACCAAAACACCGGGCATTGATATGGCCGTGGGTCTGGAAAATTATTCAGAATTGGGTAACGAATACGTTGAGCATATTTCGTCGGTGATCCGTCAGAATAAACTCAGCCAATACAACCGCCACCTGGTACAGGGGACGCCTCAGTGAGTCAGGAATGG
>JAYYHP010000041.1:0-8664 GCA_036148335.1 Pseudomonadota bacterium | reverse complement strand
TCTGCGGTCGGATCGAAGCCGCAATACAATGTGCGTGAACCACTTTCGAGATGTTCGATAAATTCTTCGTCGGCGGTTACCTGGTTGAGCAAACCGCGCTCTTTCAGGTCGGCAATTAATGCTGCAGTCATGGGAGCTATCTTCACACTTGGTTGTCAGAAGGGAGCTGAACATACCTGATCAAGGTGCAAAATCAAGTTCACCGGGTAAAATGCGCCGTGATTGTTTACACTTGCCGGTTATCATCATTAGGACTGTATAGAAAGATGTCTCTGCCCGGGCTGATGCAGTACTTCCCGCTCCGACATCTGTTAGGTGCCGGACTCGTTGTTCTGCTTATTACGATTCTTGTGTTCTGGCCTGGCGCCAGTGACACCACCAAACAGCAAACCTTTGTCATTGACCTCCCTGAGGTGAGTGATAGCCAACTGCCCCCTCCAGAACCTGAACCCGACTGGGAATATGGCAAGGTACAGAGTGGTGATAGCTTGTCGGTGCTGTTCAGTCGCGAAGGGCTGAGTGCCGTCGACGTCATTGATATCGCAGCGGCGGTCCCCAAAGAAGTCATTCGGTTACAGGTCGGCCAAGAAGTTCGCTGGGTCCGTACCGCAGAGAACCGCATTACCCAGCTTGAGCTGATTATATCGCCGCTGGCGCGACACATTATCCGCCGCAACGATTCAGGCGATCTGGAGTACGAGCTGTCCGAACGTACTGCGGACTACATTCCGCGCTTTGCTCAAGCCACCATCGACAATTCACTCTATTACGACGGCGCCCAGGCCGGTGTGCCAGATCAGGTGCTGTATCAGCTGGCCGCTATTTTTGGCTGGGACATCGACTTCGCGCTGGATATTCGCAAAGGCGATTCATTCAGTCTTATCTACGAAGAGGTTCAACTGGATGGCGAACGCATCGGCTATGGCGACATTCTGATTGCACGCTTCAACAACCAGTCACGCGAGCTCACAGCTGTACGCTTTGAGGATTCCGAAGGTCAGTCAAACTATTACACGCCGGAAGGCACCAGCATGCGCAAAGCCTTCCTGCGCAATCCGATTGATTACTTCCGCATCAGCTCCCGCTTTAACCCAAATCGTAAACACCCGATTCTGAACACCATCCGCGCACACCGCGGTACCGATTACGCGGCGCCCACTGGTACGCCTATTAAGGCGGCTGGCGATGGCAAGGTCACCTTTGCCGGCCGTAATGGTGGTTACGGCAATGTTGTGATGATTCAGCACGGCCAGCGTTACAAAACCAAATACGCCCACATGAGCAAGTTCGGTCGAGGTATTCGCGTTGGGCGTTACGTGAAACAAGGTCAGATCATTGGTTATGTTGGCACCACGGGGCGCTCAACCGGCCCGCATCTTCATTACGAGTTTCTGGTCGATGGCGTTCATCGTGATTCATTACGCGTGAAGCTGCCCAAAGCCGAATCCGTCAAATCCAGTGAGAAAGCCGCCTTCCAGAAAGAGTCGGACAAACTCATGGGCTGGTTGCGCGATTACAGCGCGATCGAATCTACCCCGACAGGAAGCAACGGATGACCTTATGTATCGGCCTGATGTCAGGCACCAGCGCCGATGGCATGGACGTTTGTCTGGTGAAGTTTGATGGCCAGACTCCCACCTTAATCGATGCGCTATGTATCGACTATCCGGATGACGTCAGCCGTTTTTTAAAAGCACTGGCGGTCAGTGACAGCCTGAATGCTGAACTGGTGATGGATGCAGATCGGCTGATTGCCCAATACGCCGTTGAGGCCGTTGCGGCGCTGCTAAACAAAACCGGCCATGTCAGTGACGACATTGCTCTGATCGGTAGTCACGGTCATACCTTGAGGCACCGACCACAACCAGACGGCTTCAGCTGGCAGATTGGCGACCCTAACTGGATCGCAGAATACACGGGCATTACCTGCATCGCTGATTTTCGTCGTCGTGACATTGCTGCTGGCGGACAGGGCGCACCGCTCGTTCCCGCATTTCATCAGGCGGTATTAGGTGCCCGTCCTAACACGGCCATCCTCAATATTGGCGGCATCGCCAACCTGACCTTATTGGGTGACACGACCACTGGCTTTGATACTGGCCCGGGCAATGCCCTGATGGATGAGTACTGCCAGCGCGCCTTATCAATCAGCTGTGATCGCGGTGGTGCAATCGCTGCCACAGGAACGGTCCAACAGGAATTACTGGATACCTGGCTACAACACCCCTATTACGCTGAGCCTGCGCCGAAAAGTACCGGACGGGAATGTTTTCATCTGGACGGAATGGCGACTGACCTGACGCCCTATGCTGACAAGGATGTACTGCGTACCTTATGTGAGCTGACGGCGGTCAGCATTGCTGAGCAAGTACCAGAAAACACTCAACACCTGTATGTCTGTGGCGGCGGCGTTCACAATGACTTTTTAATGACGCGCCTCAAGGCCTTGTTACCTTATTGTCAGATCGAGAGCACCGAAGCGGTGGGGATTCATCCGGACTGGATGGAAGCCATGGCATTCGCTTGGCTCGGGCAGCAAACCCTACTCGCTGCAACTGGCAACCTGCCCGCCGTCACCGGTGCAGCAGGACCGCGAATTTTAGGTGGGATTTTTCAGAAATAGGCATAACCGGTTCTTCAAAAAGAGGCGTAACCGGTTTCTTAGAAATACGCGTAACCGGCTTTTTCCAGGCGTTTCATTTCCTGATCACCGGAAGGCACACCTTCAATAAACGGCGGTAAGTCGGTTAATTCAATGCCGCGCTGACTGGTCCAGTGAGAGCAGACCTTCACATCGACGATGTTAAACGCATCTAAGCGCGCAGCCAGGTCCACCAGCGGCTTATTCGTTCGGTAATTTTCACGCTTAAAGAGTTCAATCTCACTGCCAAACAGCACTAAGACCACTGGCTCTTGGGTCTGATACTCGTCTTCCCCTGCGGCAATCTTTTCTGCTCGTGTCAGTAGCTGCAAAATTTCGTCGGCGGAGTGCTCGCGCAGCTGTGCCTGAAACAGAGAAGGTAATTCAGTCTGAGATACGACGGCGGGCGTCACTTCGCCCGACTCAACGGCTGGATTCGATCCATCCACCTCCGTGGCCTCGGTAACGTCGACAACGTTTGCCTCAGTCGCGGCCTTATCTGTTGCAGCAGTCTCTGTGACTGCGGCTTCAGTGGCGGTAGCATTAGTTGCGTCGTCTGACGTCTGAGTCGCCTCGTTGGCAACCGAGGGCGCAAAGGGGGTCAATAATGCTGTGGCTAGTAATAAGGCTCGCATAATCGCTCCTACCGCAAACCATCTGGGATCAGATGGCGAAAGATGAACCACATCCGCACGTGGATGACGCGCCCGGGTTGCTCACCGCAAAGCGAGAACCTTCCAGACCTTCCTGATAATCCAGAACGGAGCCGACGAGGTATCCATAACTCAGTGAGTCAATGAGGACGCGAACGCCGTCTTTGTCGATGAGGGCATCGTCATCGGCACGCTCGTCATCGAACGTGAAGCCGTACTGGAAACCAGAACAGCCACCGCCGGTCACAAAGACACGCAGACACAGCTCGTCGTCGGCCTCTTCTTCCAGCAGGTCACGGATCTTCTCTTCCGCGGCTGGGGATAGCTGAATGGGCTGTGCCTGTTCTACTGCGCTCATGATGATTCCGAATACGATTTGGCTAGATTATCGGCTTATCCGACTAAATCAGTCAACTTTAGCCGTGGCCGCTTCTGCACTGAGAGCCGACGTTGGCTCCTGATTGTGCAGTAATTGACCATTCACTTGTGCACCCATCACCATCTCCATGGTGGCGTAATACACATTGCCTGTTATGCGGGCTTTTTTCGCGAGTTCAATGTACTCAAAGGCGTGAATGTCGCCATCGACCTGACCGTTAATAATGACGTTAGGCACCGTAATGCTACCCTCAACCCGACCTTTGTCGCTGATACGCAACGTGGCCTTTGAGCCCGGCTCCGCCATCAGGTTGCCTTTGATTACGCCATCGATGTGGACCGCGCCTTTGATATGCACATCGCCGCAGATTTCGGTATTCGCCGAAATTAACGTGTCATAAGCGATGGCATCATTGTGTTTAGCGCTGAACATCAGGCGCCTCCTTCTGAATTCCATGGGCGACTGGCTTCGACCCGTTGCGAGTTACGTCCGCTTGATTGCATCACGACCTGAAGTTGTTGTGCAGAAAAGCCTTCCGGCAGCGTTAAGGTGCCCTTTAGCTCCTGAAAATAGCGAAAGCGGAAATCAATCCCCAGGTCCGTGACGCTCTCGTCGACGTCGCGCAAGGCGATGATTTCTTTCTCGCCATTACGACGACCAATGATATTCACCGCCACGTCGCCACTGACGTATTGCGTGTTATCAACGACCTGGGTGAGCATAATGCTGTAGCGATAGCGCAGGTTGCCTTCATACACCAGATCCATTTTGCTGACGCGCAGCCCTTTATCACCACTGCCCGGTGCCATGATGCCCTTGTAGAACGCAACTTCCTGCGTCAAGCGCGCGGTGTCATCCTGCAACGCCAATATTGTGGTGCGCATGTCTTCGGCGGCCTGACGGTCAACTTCACCGCCTTTTTCCAGCACCACAACACGCTGACTGAGGTCCTCAATGGTTTGCTCACTCAGGCGCAGGCCATCGGAGAGATACCGACGTTCTTCTTTGAGGGTTTTAATCTGGGCGCGACTGTCAAAGTGCCCAAACAGAAATCCGCCCACGGCGGTTATCAGAATCAGACTGGCGAGCCATAATAAACGCCAGATCCGGTATCCCCGGACCCGGCGCTGAATCACCAGTTCGTCTTGCGTGCTGCCTTTCACTACGGCCATGTAGTTGGTATCCCCTGCCGGATTACGGCATCAGGGCCACTTGTTTTAACCCTGTCTGCTCGTCAAATCCGAACATAATATTCATGTTCTGCACCGCCTGACCCGACGCCCCTTTCACCAGGTTATCGATCACAGACAACACCACCAGCTGACCGGTATCGGCATGATAGTGCACTGCCAGACGGCAATTGTTACTGCCTTTTACGCTGCGAGTCGCTGGATGGCTGCCCGCAGGCATCACATCGACAAACGGCTCGTTGGCGTAACGCGCTTCGTAGATCGCCTGCAAGTCGAGGTCGCAATCAGGAAGGCGTGCATACAGTGTAGAATGAATTCCACGGATCATAGGTGTCAGATGTGGCACAAAGGTCAATTGTATCTCTTTGCCACCCGCCGCATGAGACAGCTCCTGACGGATTTCCGGCAAATGGCGATGTCCTGCCACGCCATACGCCATCATGCTTTCACTGGTTTCACACAGCAGTGAGCCAACTTTGGCACCACGGCCTGCGCCACTCACGCCGGACTTACAGTCCGCAATCAGCATCTGATCGGTCAGCAAGCCTTTTTCTAACAACGGAATCAATCCCAGCTGCACTGAAGTTGGGTAACAACCGGGCACGGCAATCAGACGTGCTTCCTTAATTTGCTCACGGTATACCTCTGGCAAGCCATAGACCGCTTCTGGCAACAGGTCTTTGGCGCCGTGCGGCTGACCGTACCATTGCTCCCAGGTAGGTACATCCTTAATACGGAAGTCAGCGGACAGGTCAATCACACGGGTGCCCCGGGCAAGTACATCGCCCGCCAAAGAGTGTGCTACACCGTGCGGCGTCGCGAAGAAGACAACGTCACACGCCGCCAGTGCATCGGCATCCGGAACAGTAAATTGCAGATCGGTATGACCACGCAGGTTCGGGTACATGTCATCGACGCGTACGCCCTCCTCGCTGCGTGAGGTAATCACGGACAACTCTACGTTGGGGTGATTCACCAGAATTCTGAGAAGCTCTACACCTGTGTATCCGGTGCCGCCGACGATACCAACCTTAATCACTGCCTATCTCCAATGGATGCTTGGCTCTGTCGAGCCTGATCGAAAGATGAGTATAATAGCCCTTCCGTCGCCCTGTTAACACTGACAAGCAAGGAAGATCTAACGTGCCCCCGCTCCGTCAGACGTGGCAAAATCTCATTACCTTGTCAGACAACCAGATTGGCCTGGCCGGTTTGGCGTTGCTGACAGGAATCCTCAGTGCCGGATTGATTACTTTATTCCGACTCGCCATTGAGCTGCCACTGGTGCACTTCTTGCCCATTGAGTCTGCTGAGCATTACGAAGGCCTCTCTCACGCAACCCGCGCCACTCTTCTGCTTTGCGGCGGCGCTCTACTCATTCTGATGTTCTACTGGTTGCCAACCGAACGCCGTGGAGTGGGGGTTACCCACGTACTGCAACGCATGGAACGTCATCAGGGCTATCTGCCTGCGCGCAATTTAGTGCTGCAATGGATCGCCGCGGCGGTCGCGATCATCAGCGGCCACAGCGTCGGTCGTGAAGGCCCGGCAATTCACCTTGGTGCCGGTACTGGCAGTTTAATCGGCCAGCACACTGAGTTAGCCCACCACCGCTTACGCATCCTTGCCGGTGCCGGCGTGGCCAGTGCCATTTCGGCATCGTTTAATACGCCTATGGCCGGGGTGATTTTCGCGATGGAAGTGGTGCTGCTGGAATACAGCATTCGCGGCTTTATCCCGATTATTCTGGCATCCGTGGCCGGGGCGATCGTCAGTCGTGCGGTCTTTGGTCACGAGACGGCTTTTGACGTTCCGGCATTGGATATGACCTCCCTCTGGGAAGTGCCCTACATCATGCTACTGGGATGCGTGGCGGGCCTGGTGGCCGGGGGCTACATTCTCGCCGTCAAAGGCTTTCAGCGATTGGGGCATGCCCCGCTCGTCATCCGCTGGGGTGGCCTGACCCTGGCCACACTCGCCATCAGTTGGTGGCTCCCGGAGATTCTGGGCATCGGCTACGACACGGTGAATGCCGCACTGAACGGCCAGGTCATTGTCACGACCTTATTGCTTCTGCTCGGAGCCAAACTTCTACTATCCGCCTGGGCCGCAGCAGTCAGCTTCCCCGCGGGATTAATTGGCCCAGTGTTGTTTATCGGCGCTGCCTTGGGCGGCTTGATGGGGCAACTCTCCGTCTGGTTATTCCCGGATTACCCAGTGTCGGTTGGCTTTTACGCCATGTTAGGACTTGGGGCCATGATGGGCGCGGTGTTGCGTGCGCCGCTGGCAGCATTAGTGGCGCTACTGGAGCTCACGGCCAACCCCAACATCATCATGCCGGGCATGCTCTCCATTGTAATCGCCAGTCTGGTCGTCAGTGAGTTGTTCCGTTTGCCTTCGGTCTTTCAGGTGCAGCTTGGCGGTAATGTGCAATACCAGACACCCAGCCCCGTACGACAGATGCTGCGCAATACATGGGTGGCGCAAGCAATGCAAAAATCGGTGATTGAGGTGCGTCGCCAACTGAGCCGCGAGGCGGCGGGGTTTGTATTGCAACGAGACCCGGACTGGTTGTTGATTGCCGACGAAAAAGTACTGATTCGTCCGGCGGCCATTGTTGAAGCGCTGGAAACCCATCCGGATGCCGAGACCCTCGACTTACTCAGCATCCCCGCCGACCGCCAAACCGTTGGGGAAATTTCATTGAAGGCGAATCTCCAGGATGCCTTAGACCTGATGCAGTCGCATCAATTACAATGGCTCACGGTGTATCGCGATGAGCGCCGACGTCAACTTGCCGGCGTGGTCTCGCGACAGGACATCGATAGCTACTATCAGTACCGGCCAAGCACCGGCCAGTAACTTCTCAACGCGGATTGTTATGACGTTTCTTTGGCTTAAAGCTTTTCACCTGATCGCTGTCGTCACCTGGTTTGCGGCTATGTGTTGCAGCTTTTTCGCGATGACAAGACTAGCCGCGCCCCTATTTTTTATCGTTGGATCAGTGAAATCCCCGTCTTCCTCTTGGTCGGCATTGTGATTCTCGTGGTCGTACGCCCGTTTTAATCGGAAGGACAGACATGACTTACTCAATCCCACAATCTGAAGCCTTATTTGAAGCTGCGCAGAAGCACATTCCCGGTGGTGTTAACTCGCCGGTACGCGCCTTTAAAGGCGTCGGTGGTACCCCGATTTTCTTCGATCACGCCAAAGGCGCGTACGTTTGGGATGCCGACGGCAACCGCTACATCGATTACGTCGGCAGCTGGGGGCCGATGATTCTGGGGCATTCTGCGGATGAAATTCGCGATGCCGTACGTGCTCGGATGGATAAGGGCCTGAGCTTTGGTGCGCCAACTCATATTGAAATCGAGATGGCTGAGGAAGTCTGTAAGCTGATCCCGTCGATGGACATGGTGCGCATGGTGAACTCAGGGACCGAGGCGACCATGAGCGCGATTCGTCTTGCTCGTGGCTACACCGGACGCGACAAGCTGGTGAAGTTTGAAGGCTGTTATCACGGCCACGCCGACTCGCTGCTGGTAAAAGCGGGATCAGGTATGTTGACCTTGGGCGTTCCGACGTCTCCCGGGGTGCCTGCCAGTGTTGCCGAAAACACCATTACCCTTAACTACAACGATCTCGACCACGTAAAAGAGTGTTTTTCTCAATGCGCTGACGAAATCGCGTGCGTCATCATTGAGCCTGTCGCGGGCAACATGAACTGCATTCCGCCGTCCAAATCCTTTCTGCAAGGACTGCGAGAGCTGTGCGATGTACACGGCATTGTGCTGATTTTCG
>JAYYHP010000040.1:0-6497 GCA_036148335.1 Pseudomonadota bacterium | reverse complement strand
AACGCAGGTGACGTGATGGGTAATGCCATCTTCGGTGATGACTTGTGCGGGAGCGTCTATTTGCATGCGAATGTATTGGCGCTTTTCTTCGAAATGGCGGGCGATTGGTTGCATCCGAAATCCTCTTCGTGTGGGCCGTAATCTCAGTATGGTCAAAAGCAGGCTTTATGCCACTTTGCAGAAACTGAGGGCCGGTTCTGACAATTGTCTGTTTTCCGTTGCGCACCCTGAGCGATAGGAGTAACGTTCGCCCCAATTGTCATTTCCGTGGAGGATGCGATGACCGCGACCGTGCTGGTCATTGATGATGACCCAAGTGTCCGCGACAGTGTTGTCGCGTACCTGGACGATTGCGATTACCGTTTGCAGTCTGCTTCTGGAGCAGCTGATGCGTTAAGCCAGATTGAGGCGAGCGTGCCGGATCTGGTGATTTGTGATCTGAAAATGCCGGGCATGCATGGCATTGAGCTGCTTGAGCGTATTAAGCAGGGGCATCCTGAGTTGCCCGTCATTGTGGTGTCGGGCGCCGGTGTAATGGACGACGTAGTGCGTGCATTGCGCTTGGGGGCTGACGATTTTCTGGTGAAGCCGATCCTTGATCTTGAAGTGCTGGCGCATTCGGTGCGCAAATCGCTCGAGCGACGCCGCTTGCAGGCGCAGAATCAGGAATACCGAGAGCATCTCGAAGACACTAACCGCGAACTGCGCCTCGGCCTTGAAGAGCTACGCGCGGATCAGCAAGCAGGGCGGCAGGCACAATTGCGAATGCTGCCTGAGCCGCTTGAAATGGGTGATATCCACTGCGAACACCGAATTCAGCCTTCGCTGATGCTGAGCGGCGACTTTCTTGATTTTATCGAGGTCGATAATGACCGTCTGGCGTTTTACATCGCCGATGTGTCGGGTCATGGTGCCTCGTCTGCCTTTGTGACTGTCCTCCTGAAAAACCTGACGTACCGTTTGCGGCGTAACTTTCAGCGTGGCAGTAGCCAGGACATCCTCTCGCCAGAGTTGGTGCTGACCCGTATCAATAATGAATTGCTGGCATCAGAGCTGGATAAGCATCTGACGATGTTTTACGGCGTATTGACCTTATCGACCAATACCTTGTCTTACAGCGTGGGAGGGCACTTCCCAATGCCGGTACTGGTTAGCCCAGAAGGTGCTGAATACCTTGAAGGACGCGGTATGCCGGCGGGTCTGTTTCGTGATGCGAAATATCGGACCAGCACGCGCCAGTTGCCGGAGGATTTTCGTTTAGTGTTGTTTTCTGACGGAATACTGGAAATTATGTCGGAACCGTCCTTGAATGATAAGGAGAGTGCTCTGTTATCAATGACACGAAGTACCAGCGGGAATTTAGATCGCCTGTGGGCGATGGCTGGAGTTGCAGAGCATGGCGAAGTGCCGGATGACATCGCGATGGCTACCATCAGTCGAGGCCGCTTATGACGTCAGGTATCGTTGAAGTTGCATTTGAAGAGGGCGTACATGTGATTCGCCTGAGTGGAGACGTTCGTCTGAACCTCTGCTCGACGTTAGAACGTTACGTTGATGATTTTCTTGCTCGTGGGCATTTTCATAATGTCATGATCGATCTTGCGCAGGCCGAGGGCGTGGACAGTACCACGCTTGGGCAGCTGGCCAAGATTTCTATTCTTTGTCGTGATCACTTTGATGTGACGCCGACCATCAGTAGCCCGAATCCGGGCATTACCCGTATCCTGCTCAGTATGGGCTTCGATCAGGTATTTCACATCGTTGATAACGAGATTGAAGATGACGCCCGGTTTGAGCGCTGGGTGGTTGATTCGGTGGATGAAGAGTGTGCACGCGAGCAGGTGATCGAGGCTCACAAGGTGTTGATGAGCCTCAATGATAAGAACGCAGAAACTTTCCGCGAACTGGTGGATACCCTGGAAGCCAGTCGCTAAATAACAATGAAATTGGGGGAGTGCGTGGCAATTCAACGCGCAGCCGTCATTGGGGGCGGCAGTTTTGGTACCGTAGTGGCCAATATTCTTGCGGACAACGGTGTTCGCGTTAAACAGTGGATGCGCAACACCGACGTTGCTCAATCCATTAATCAGGATCATATCAACCCGGACTATTTGCCCGGCGTTGTACTCAATGAAACACTGGAAGCCACCACTGAGCTTGCCTCGGCGGTAGCGGATGCGGATGTAATTTTCGTTTCTGTCCCTAGCCGTCACGTACGTGATGTGGTGGCCAGTTTTGCAGGCTCGCTGACGCCGACTCAGGCGCTGGTCAGTACTACTAAGGGCATTGAGCCGGATCGCTTTCTGCTCATGAGTCAGGTGCTGGAGGAGCTGTGTCCTAACAATCCAGTGGCAGTCATCAGTGGCCCTAATCTGGCTAAAGAAATCGCCAAGCGCGAACTCGCTGCAACGGTAATTGCTAGTAAAAACAGTGAGTTGCGACGATCTCTTCAGGAATCTCTTAGCTGTAGTTACTTCCGTGTGTACGCCTCAGACGACCTGTATGGTGTCGAGCTGGGTGGTGCGCTGAAGAATATCTATGCCATCGTGTCGGGATTTGTTGCGGCACTGGGCATGGGGGAAAACACCAAGGCGATGATCATCACACGATCACTGGCGGAGATGAGTCGCTTTGCCGAAGCCATGGGGGCGAACCCGCTGACCTTCCTTGGATTGGCTGGCGTGGGCGATCTCGTGGTGACCTGTATGTCGCCGCTCAGTCGTAACTACCGGGTGGGTTATGCCATTGGTTCGGGGCAGTCTCTTGAAGAATCCGTCGACGAGCTGGGTGAAGTGGCCGAAGGTGTGAATACCCTGCGCTATGTCAGGGAAAAAGCACAGGAGCTTGGTATATATATGCCACTGGTAATGGGCGCGTATGAAATTCTGTTCAACGCGGCCGACCCTAAGCAGGTGGCAAAAGGCTTGATGACGGGCGCGTTCGCGTCTGACGTGGAGTTTGCGCTGCCGCGTCACGAAATTTAAGGCCGCGGAGACGTCTCCTGCGGCTGGCAGGAGAGAACCGGTATGCCAAAGCTCGCCATCGTTCGACATGGAGCCGCCGTCCCCGGCGGTGATTCTGATGCTTCCCGTGCGTTAACAGAGCAAGGGCAACTGCAGGCTGATGCCGCAGGTGCCTGGCTCAGTCAGCACATGCCCGGCGCTGGCATTCTGGTCAGCCCGTATCTCAGAGCGCAGCAGACCGCTGCTGCGCTTGTTCGGCATGGTCTTGGCCAGGGCGAAGGGCACGCTTCGGGCGTAATCACTAGCGACGATCTGACGCCGTCAGGCCATCCCGAGCGAATCGTAGAATCTCTTCTGCTGCGCACCGACGACCTTATCCTTGTCTCGCACCTTCCCTTAGTGGGTCGCCTTGCGGCCTTGCTGGTGGATGGCCAGGTGTACGACCAACCGTGGTCAACGGCCGAATGCTGGGTGTTGGAAGGGGATGTCTTTGCAGCGGGCTGTCTGTCTCTCGTCACAAGCTGGTATCCGGCGCTTGAGCGTTAGTGGGCTCTTCTCTCCACTCATACCGCACCTTCGTCACACCTTCGCCACACTTTTATCGACCATTCTCTTTTTGAATGGCATGACGGTTGAGCTGCCATACGCAGGTGTGACGGGTCGCGGCAAATCACAGATTTCAGGTGGTTTTGCACCTTGAGCCCAGCTCGGTGGCGGGTTACCTTGTCCGGCTGTTGATGTTGTTGACACCGATTTATGAACGAAATTCTGCATATTGCTCACGCCAATGGATTTACTGGCGGGACGTACAATGTGCTGGCAGACCGTCTGTCTGAGCACTACCGGGTGCATGCCATTCCTCATCTGGCACAGAACCCTCGTTTTCCAGTGACCGATAACTGGACATACCTGATTGATGAAATGATTCATCACTTCGAAACCCAGTTCAGCGAGCCGGTGGTGGCCGTGGGGCATTCCCTGGGCGGCGTTCTTAGCCTGCTCACGGCGCTCAAACGTCCGGATCTGGTGAAGGCGGTCATTGTACTGGACTCGCCCATAATGCCTGGCTGGATGGCGCAAGGGATGCGTTTTCTGAAGCGTACTCGTCTGGATGAACGCTTATTCCCCATTAAGCGCATTGAAGAGCGCCAGACAGAGTGGGCAGATTTTGACGAAGCCCGGGAGTACTTCAGTGGCAAGTCGTTGATGCGAAACTTCGACCCCCGCTGTCTGGATGACTACATTCGCAGTGGCACCCGTGAGCGGGATGGGCGTTTGGTTCTGAACTTCGATCCGAAAACCGAGGCCGATATCTGGCGCACGATTCCGCACAATGTTCATAAACTGGGGCGACTGAAAGTCCCCGGTGCAGTCATTGGCGGGCGTCAGAGTGAGTATTTTAAGCCGCTCAACGGTGCCTTTATGAAAGGGCATCTGGGAATGAAAGTCCGCTGGATGCCGGGAACGCACATGTTTCCATTGCAGCACCCGGAAGAAACTGCCGAATTGATTCACCATACGGTGCGGGAGCTGCTAGGTGGCCGTTGAGATTGTTTGTACTGGCAGTCAGCTGGCAGGGCTTCGCTTTATTGCAGGCAAGGGGGAGTCAGCTGGTTCATCGGGTACTTCATCAGATACGCTGGCAACCGAACCCCTGCCGGTCGTGTGTCTGCACGGCTGGCTCGATAATGCCGCCAGCTTTCTTGCATTGGCGCAACGACTTGCCGAGCAGCCTGGCACTCGGTCGGTTAGCTCCCAATTGGCTGACTCTGAGTTGGCTGGCTCCAAGCAGGGTGGCGAGGTGTTGGCGCTGGATCTTCCCGGGCATGGATTATCTCCGTGGCAGGACACTTACCCGGTCTGGGGTTATACCTCGTCACTGGTTGAGACCATAAACGCGCGATTCAGCACACCTGTGCATCTTGTGGCGCACTCGATGGGAGGCTCCGCTGCGCTCTGTCTGGCCGGTGCGTTTCCTGAATTAGTAGCGTCACTTACCTTGCTGGACTCACCCGGTCCGATGATTACTCCCGAAACGCGCATTGCGCAGCAACTGCGCGAAGGGGTTGAAGCGCGCAAAAAACTGCGACCATCCCGCTTATTTACGTCGGTAGTGGATGCCATTGAAGCCCGACGCAAAGCAACTCCTGCGTTAAGCCACGCGCCGCTGGATCAGCTGGTGCGACGTAATCTTGAAAAGGTGGATGGCGGCTTTGCCTGGCGTACCGACTCCAAGCTAAAACTTGCCTCAGACCTACGTTTGAGCGAATCTCAGGTGGAGCATCTGATGGCGGCGGTCGCTTGTCCGGTGTTGTCGATTCGGGCACAGTCGGGCTTATTGCCGCAGGCCTTCTTTGAGCAGCGCATGGCGTATTTGAAAGAGGTTCGCGTAGCGCAAGTCGCGGGGCACCATCATTTTCATATGGAGCCAGATGCCTCGGAAGAAATCGCTGCGTTAATTCGTCAGTTTCATGATGATCTGTCAGTGTCATGAGGCGAACTGAGCAATACCGAGGACGCTTTGCTGTGAATAGCAGCTTTTCACTCAAAGGGAGTATCACGGACAAAGAATGCTCTTCAGCTAAAGGATGCTCGCCAGCTACAGGACCCGAGAGACAGGATGACTTCCCACACAATCACTGATCGTCGCCATGTCGCGAATGACGGCAAATCTCGCCAGCCGCTGATGCAGGCTGCTTGGAGTTTGGTTTTGTTGGCGGCATTGCTGGCCGCATTGTTTGTGAGTTGGCAGGCGCACCGGCCCTTCGATTACGGCTATGGCTTCTGGTATGACCAGATGGCCATAGGTGAGCATATTGATCGATATGGCCCTCGCAATCGCTACATTCGTGGGTTGGAGGATCTGGGCCGGGCAGAGCATCTGCAGCTGTTTGGTGGCATCGTCGATGCTGTGCATCAGCAGGGTGACGGTCTCGAGGCACTTGAATTCACCGACGATAAACGCCGCACGAAGCGATTGCTGCGCACGCCAGAGGTCGTGCACCTTCAGGACGTTGCCAATCTGATTGATGTTCTGACTTGGGTCGGCTGGATGGCGGTTGCCGTTGCTGTCGTTGGTACAGCGTTGCTCGTTCGGGCTCGGGTGCAAATTCGCTGGGCGCAGCAGGGCGCTATTCTGGCTGGTCTGGCGGTAGCAATTGCCGGAGTACTACTGATTGTTGGGCCCACTGCCGTGTTTTATCAACTGCACATCTGGGTATTCCCGGAAGAGCATCAATGGTTTTTCTATTATCAGGACTCCCTGATGAGCACCATGATGAAAGCGCCAGATCTGTTTGGTGGCATCGGTGTCACAATTGGTGTCGTTGGTGTGGCCTTGTATGCGGTGTATCTCTTTGTGTTAACTAGGGCTCAACGGTCGACGGATTGATCTGGGCTTCTGGCACCTCGCAGGGAATAGTCGGATAAGGGGGCGACGGATTAGCCGCAGTGGTATGCTCGGTTCATGGAGTAATAGGTCAGGGATCTTGGCTATGCGGTATCGATTTAAACCTCAATATACTATTCATCGAT
>JAYYHP010000039.1:0-2310 GCA_036148335.1 Pseudomonadota bacterium | reverse complement strand
CCAGAAAACGTTCAATGGCTTCAGCACTGGATACACCATCGCGCCGGTCCTCGTGACGCAGAAAATGTACCCGTACGGCGTCGGGATGCGTTGTCGCAGAAGAACAGATTGTCAGGTCCAGCGCATGAGACAACTGCAGGCAATTACCACGAATCACCACCGCGGCAATGCTGAGCAGTTCACCGCGGTGTTTATCAAACTCACTGGTCTCACAATCCACTACCACGACTTCTTCGGCCATCGTAGAAGCGACATGACCGAACACACCGCCCCGGCTGGGAGCGTCGGCAAGATGACGCCAACGCGCCGGGACCGAGCTTTGCTTCCAGCGCCATCGCCGCCAACGCGCTGCCAGAGCGTCCCAGATCATAGTGTTTCCAGATGATAATGTTGCATCAGCCACTGCCGGAATTTCTTCACCCGGTGCAGTGCGTGGCGCAGTAACGACCGCTCAGCCCCGCGCAAAGCACTGACATCCAGCTGCTGATTCAGTCCCGCCTCAGCCTCGTCCTCCTGACGTAACTGATGACGTAGCCGCAAACGCAGAAAGAGCAAAAATGCATCCTTCAGCCCCTGAGCCATAGAAGCACTGAGCATGTCCCGCTGTGCCAATGCATCAATGCGTTCCAGCGTATTCGTTGCCTGAATGCCATGCTCAAAGGCCAGTGAGCGAACCCCGTGCACCAGAGGAAAGATGGCGCCCTTTTTGATATCCAGTGTGCCGTGATCTTCGCGGATGTTTCCCATCAAGGTCAGCGGCGACGCAAACTGCAACGCCGGCCGGGCGAACCAGCTGGCTGCGATGCTGGCCTCCTGTGAGCCCGTCTGCCACGTCGGTTGCAGTTGCGTAAATAATGCGCTGTTGCCCGCCACGGGATAGGCATCAATGAACATCGCCAGGTTCATCATGGCTTCTGGCGTCGTCGCCGCCATCCAGTGCTTTATCAGGTGCTGCCACTGACCCACATCGCGGCACCAGTCGGCATTAATCAACATCACACCGCCCGGACAGGGAGGGTAGCCAAAGGCCAGTAGCATCTTATGCAGTTGTTGCAGCGGTTGCGCTAATGGCGCCCGCAAGGATTCATCCCTCAGAATCAGCGCATTGTCCTGGTCGGTTTTAAGTAGTTGCTCACCGCGTCCTTCACTGCCCAGTACCAACATGCAAACGTCAGACTGGTACTGCTCGGGAATGATCATCTCAAAGGCTTTGGCCATGAGGCGGCGGTTCAGCGTGGTAATCAGCGACGCCATGGCTTCGGTGTTGACGCCCTGGCGGCTGAGATTACGGATCAGCGTTGGAATGCGCCCCGCCGCCACTTGCAGATCCTCCAGCGAGCGAGCCTGCTCGATACGCATAGCCACAATATGCGAGTGGGTTGAAAACGTACTTAATAAGTCACGCAACTCCAGCAGGCCAACAACCTTGCCGTGTTCAGTGACGACTAAGCGTTCAATCTGGTGTTCTGTCATGCGTAACAGAGCCGTAAACAGATACTCACCGGTATCGATGCTGATGAGATTAGTCGTGGCAATATCACCTAAACAGGTTTCCCGCGCCTGCCCTTCCAGCACAATGGCCCGTAGTAGGTCCGTCCCGGTGACGATGCCTATGTCCGTCTCTGAGCTTGTGTCGGAGCCCGCCCCCGACCCATCTCCCTGTGCCTGGTCATGATTCAATGATTCAGAGGATTCCGTGTCCCATGTCCGCATGCACCAGGCCTTCATGCCCGACACCAGAACGGCATCGTCCTTGTCCTGTTGCATCCGCTGAGCGGCCTCCAACGCCGAGGCGCCGGCGGCCATCATCAATGGCTGGCGATATACCGAGGCATCAACGCGCGACAGAATAAACTCGGAAACATCGCCGGTGCGCTGTTCCACCAACGAGTGACGACCGCCCAGATCACTGTTGAAATAGCGGGCAAAATCCTTGGATTGCGCCATTAATTCAATAAAGTCATCGCTTTTCAGGCGATAACACAGGGTTTCTTCCAGAGCGATAAATCGATGGCGGACGTGCGACTCTAACAGGGCCCTGACGTCAAAAACGTCCTCCGAACCGTACTGGGTGAACACCTGACCATCACGTCCCTGCTCTTCCACCACCCCTTTGTACACGATAAATAAGCCCGGGCTGACCGCGCCGAACTCCAGCAATACCGCCCCTTTTTCAAAAAACAGAAGATCCAGTCGGCGCTGCAGCCACTGACGCTGGGATTCAGTGAGAAAACTGAACGGAGGTTGGGTAAGGCTGACCTGTATGCTCACAGCGACTCCTGATCTTAAACATTCCTCGCTCAAGCAGGG
>JAYYHP010000038.1:0-9638 GCA_036148335.1 Pseudomonadota bacterium | reverse complement strand
TTTCATGTCATTGCCTGGGCTGTTATAGCCAATGGCTGGGATCGTCATCTCCGTCACGGCAGATGCGGTGACACCGGGCTGCTGGTTAAACTGCGCAACGATTTCATTGGCCTCGGCGTATTCTGGAATCACGACTTCGGTTTCCAGACCGTCTGGATCAATGATGGTCACGCGCTGTTCTGGGTAACGGTTACTAACGCCCTCGACACCGACGGTCAGCAGTGAGTTATCGCCCGGGTCGGCTTGCAGAATGCCAAACAGGTCAGCTTCTGAAACGTCTACTCCCGAGGCCGTAATGTTGGTGATGGACACCACTGAGGCCTCACCGGCTTCGGTGGCTTGCAGTTCGAGCTTGTACTGCGGCGGCACTGTTTGAGGCTCAATGGCCACGGCCGTGGCTTTTACGCCAATGTATCCGTCCGAATCCTGACTGTTCAACTGTCGGTTTATGGCAGCGGCGAGCTGCTGTACTGAGCGGAATTCTTCGTCCAGAGTGATTTCGACGGAACCACTGCGGTTATCAACGTCCGGCGCAGGCACCGAGAGGTTGATACGGAAGCTGTTGCTGCGATCCAGCTCGTCCTGACCTGTCACCACGAACATGCGGTCAAAGCCGAGTGCGGTCAGCGCTTGAGGCTCAGCGGCGCTGGCTGTTAATGCCAGACCTTCGGTAGAGCCCAGACGTGTATTGGTGAATACCAACTGGCCACCAATGGCCTGCACTGAGACTTTGTCGGCGATGCCGCCGGAGCCAATATCAAAGTCGATCTGAGCTTGAATGGCTTCGGCCAGTGCCTCCAGATTGGCGTAGCTGGCTGGCGGAATGGTAATGGTATACGGGCCACCTGGATTACCGGAGGTGCTCAGCACTTCAATATCGAATTGGTTATTCGCTTGAATCGGCTCGACGCCATTGTCGAGACGATTGCCACTGAGGAAGCCGAGATCGGTCAGATCCAAGCCGGAAGAGCTCACGGCGTTGTCAGCGATCTGTACAAACTCACCCGGATCAGCCGGTGGCTGTACCTGGAATTCAATTCGACCACCGTTATTTACTGCCAGAATCTCTTCATTACCGGCGCCAGCCGTCGCAGTAATCTGGTTATTAATTTCAGCGACGACTTCTGCTACCGACACACTGGAATAGCTGGCTGGCGCGGCCCCGGTCCAGGCAGCCTCGCTCAAGATAATCTGATAAGGCGCCCCACCTTCTTCGGTGGCGGCACGGAACGCCAATGAGTTACCGCTGCCATTACTGATATCCAGCGCACTGTATATGTTGTCGGCGGTTAGTTCGGCGTACTGGCCCGGGTCACTAGAGACAATATTCAGTGGTGGCACTTGCGTGGTACGTGTAGTGGTTTGTGTTCCCGGTACAGAGCGGAAGTCGGCGTTGAGTGGGTTAGAACCAATAAACAGCTGAACGCCTTCAGTGCCGCCGACGACGGCAGCGGTTCCCGGTGCATCAAACACCGCATCCCAACCGGCATTGGAGGTAATGGTAAATGAGGTACCGTCCGTTGCGGCAAAGCCCGCACGCTGAATCACCAGCTGACCGGTGGTGTCATCTTCTAAGGCACGCAGTTCCTGTGAACCAAAGGTTGCATCCAGTGCTGCCTGAATGTCATTCAGTACCGCCTGATTCGGTGCACCTGCAGCCACCGTACCTAGCGTTATAGTTTGCGGCCCCAGGCCCTCGCCTAAGTTTATATCCAGTGTCTCACCACTGTAGCCAGACGCCGCCACTGCTGACACTGTGGAGTCAAACGTGACCTGAGCCGGCGTACCGCCAGTGGTTGGCTGGCCAACGGAATTCAGTACGGTGGCAGTGGACTCCGGAATGCCGGAGTCCGCAACGCCAACGGCCAGACCACGGGCAATCAGCTGCAAGCCCTGCTCCTGCAGGACTGGCTGACCGGCATCGAGGTTAACCACAGCGGCCGCCAGCGAGGTTAAGCGCGGAGGCTGATTAGAAATCTCTATATTGATATCACCCAATACGCCATTTACCAGACCATCTTCATTGGCGGTGTAACCCTGTAAGCGCGCACCGGTATTTGCGACAACAAACCCGTTTTTATCCAGCGAGAACATACCTGCGCGGGTGTAAGCAACGGAGCCATTGCCATCGAGGATAAAGAAGCCGTTACCATCAATGGCCATGTCCAGCACATTCTCGGTACCACTGATGTTGCCCTGCGAGAACTCCTGACGGATGTTATCCACCATCACTCCAGAACCGACCGGTTTCTGACCGGTACCCAGCAGCGACGTTTTGTAAATGTCGACAAACTCTGCCCGGGATTCTTTAAAGCCCACGGTACTTGCGTTAGCAACGTTGTTACCGGTGACCTCGAGATCGGTAGAGGCTGCACGGATACCACTTAAACCAATATTAAACGCCATAATCTGTTCCTCTACTTATACGTCCAGAATCTGTTGAATCTGATCCATCGTGGCACGCTGGCCACCAGTCAGGTTAAGGGTGACACTGCCGGTGGCACTCATGGTCACGCTGTCGACCCGGGCACTCATCTGCATGTCAAACTGTTCTGCCTCACCGGCGACACTGCCGTTGAGCTTGAATACGTACTCCCCGGGTGCATAGGCACGCTCAATGGGGTTGCCATCGTCATCGAGCACCAGCTCGCCGCTTTCATCGCGGTAGTACTGCTCGAGATTGAGCTGGCTGCGATCGATGTCGACGATTTCACCATCGACCATCAGGTTGTAACCGTCCCAACGCACGGACATTGGGCCCGCCGGACGGTTACCCAGTGGAATCTGTTCCAGTAACTGGCCGCTGCTGTCTTCAATCGCCAGACTCACGCCGGTGGCGGTGGTTTCCAGTTCGGTGTAACCACTGACGATGCCGCCGTTGGTCAGCACACCACTGGTGTTGCCATCCACAATCACGCTCTGGCCAACCAGACTGGACGCCTGTAAGGCAGCATTGGAGGTGAACTGTCCGGCAATGCCTTCGGCGGTGCTGTTAAGGTTGTCCAACCCCTCCACCGACGAGAACTGCGCTAACTGAGCCACAAAGGCCTGGTTATCGGTCGGTTCCAGTGGGTTCTGGTTGTTTAGCTGCGCCACCATCAGCTCAAGAAACGCGGTCTTATCGAGCTCGTTATCTTTGGCCTGAGTCTGGGTCGGGGTGCGGTACTGATCCAGAATCGAGGTGGTGTTGTTTACGTCGTTTACAGACATGAAAGACTCCTTACTGTCCCAGCGTCAGCGTGCGTTGCAGCATCTGCTTTGCGGTTTTCAGGACTTCAACGTTCATCTGGTAGCTGCGGGATGACGACATCATGTCGGTCATTTCTTCTACCACGTTGACGTTAGGGTAATAGACGTAGCCGTCGTCGTTGGCCATGGGATGGTCGGGCTGAAAGCGCGCCTGCAGCGGCGCATCTTTCTCGATGATGCCGTCAACTTTGACGCCAGCGCCCATGGCTTCGTCCACCATCATCATGCCGTTGCTGTCACGCGATGGCGCCATCATTTCTTTTTCCATCACCGAGAACCAAGGCTTACGGGCGCGGTAGGTTTCGTCTACCGAACTTGAGGCGCTCTCGGCGTTGGCGATGTTACTGGCCGTGGTGTTCAGGCGGATGCTTTGTGCTGCCATGCCGCTGCCGGCAATGTTAAGTACGCTGCTTAGTGACATGATTATTCTCCGCGGATGGCATTACGCATGCCTTTGAATTTGCCATTGAGGAATTCAAAGGTGGCGTTGTAATCAAGGCTGTTGCGAGCAAACTCAGCCTGCTCGGTTTGTGCATCGACGGTGTTACCGTCGATGGATGGCTGCGTTTGAAAGCGATACTTGAGTTCGCTGTCGGCACCGCTGGTGCCTATCGCCATGTGGCCTTCGTGAGTAGTGGTCATAGAGAGTCCCGAGGAGGATTGCTTGCTCGCTTCTTCGGCCAGAATCGACTTGAAGTCGAAGTCGCGTGCTTTGAACCCTGGGGTGTCGGCGTTGGCCAGGTTGTTGGCGAGAACTTCTGCGCGACGAGAACGCAGCTGCAGTGCGTCGTCGTGAATGCCTAGTGCATTTGAAAAGTTGATTGCGCCCATGGCGGTGACTCTCTTGGTTATCTGTGTCTTCACAGGGATAACAGCAAGAGCCGGGCCAACTTATTTTTTACTTATTTTTCAACGGGTTATGGATAATCGAGCGATACAAAGCGGTGGCAACGGCAAGCACTTACCTTTGAGCGGCAACCGCTTTTGCCTGATAGACGATGCCGGGGCGGCAAGAGATCATATCGAAGTGCTCGGGTAGGTTCAGCGCTTCAGAAGCCCCCAGAATCAGATAGCCACCTTCTTTTAACGCGCCATGCATTCGCAACAAAATGTCGCGCTTGCGTTCGGCGGAAAAGTAAATGAGCACGTTACGGCAGAAGATAACGTCAATCTTGCCCAAGCGAGCGTAGCTGTCATTAAGATTAAACTCGCGAAACTCCACCTGCTCCCGAAGACTGGGCAGTATCTCCCAGCAGTCTTTATCTATTTGCGTGAAGTATTCAGTCAGATAGCTTTGCGGCATACCCCGACGAATCGCAATCCAGGGGTAACGACCCTGCTGAGCCTCCGCCAGCGCTGAGGTGGATATATCGGTTGCCAGTACGGACACCGCCGGCAACCTTTGCACGGCGCGCTTTCGGAACTCACTTTCTTCAATGCGAATGGAGTAGGCTTCCTGGCCGGTCGAGCTAGCCGCCGACCAGATACGAACAGACTCGCTGCGACTGCTTAACTCAGGAAAAATTCGCTCACGTAGGATTTCAAACGGATGACCGTCACGAAACCAGAGGGTTTCGTTGGTGGTCATGGCATCGACGACCTCCAACCCCAGACTGCGGTCACGTCGCATGCTATCAAGTAGCTCAGTGACACTGGGAAGGTTACGCTGGGCGAGCAGTTTTCTCAGGCGGCTGGCCACCAGGTATTCTTTGCCATCGCCCAACGCGATGCCGCACAGCGACTCGAGTTCAGTCCGGAAACGACTGAACTCCTGGTCGGTTATTTGCACGGTGGCGCCTCCCTCATGGCCTGGTTAACTCAGACTGTTGACTCGCGCGACAATATTGTCGGCGAGTACGTCCGGGTCAAACTTCGCAATAAAGTCGTTGGCACCGACTTTTTCGACCATGGCTTTGTTAAACACACCACTCAACGATGAGTGCAGCACCACGTGGAAATCACGCATGGATTCCTCACTGCGGATGTGCGTCGTGAGCGTGTACCCATCCATCTCAGGCATCTCAATGTCCGAGATCAGCATCATGTAGGTGTCCTGTACCCGCTCGCCACTATCAACGATGCCTTTAAGGTGTTCCCACGCCTGACGACCATCCTCCAGCGCCGTTACTTCTACGCCGATGTTTTCGAGACAGCGGGTAATCTGTTTACGAGCGATTTTGGAGTCATCCACGATCAGGACTTTGCGCGACTGAGCGTTTGTACGCACCTGGTCGTCAACAATACCTTCACTGATCTCTTCACGCACTGGCGCGACTTCGGCGAGGATTTTCTCAACGTCGATGATTTCTACAATGCGGTTGTCCACATCGGTCACAGCGGTGAGATAGTGCTCGCGGCCTGTGCCCTTGGGGGGCGGATGGATGTGTTCCCAGTTCATGTTGACGATTTTGTCCACCGACGACACCAGGAAACCCTGTGTGTTGGCGTTGTATTCGGTAATGATAACGAACGCACCGTCAACGTCTGTGAGCCCCATGCCACCCGTCGCCAGGCTCATGTCCATAATAGGAACCGTTCCCGAACGGATATGTACCACTCCTCGCACCACCCGGTTGCTGCCGGGCAGCGTGGTGAGTTTGGGACATTGAATGATTTCTTTCACTTTGAACACATTAATGCCGTACATCTGCTCGCCGCTGACCCGAAAGAGCAGTAGCTCTAAGCGGTTTTCACCAACCAGCTTGGTACGTTGATTAACGGACTCAAGTACACCTGCCATGTGCGCCTCTCTTAGGTTATCCGGCACGACCCTTGCTGCAGATACTCTGACCACGAGGAGAACGCCGGATTCATGACGTCTTTTTCACTAACTTCACTGAGCATAGTCGAGAACTTTCGACCCGCCCGCCTTTTGTGCGGATTTTTTGTAGCCGTATGTGTGTCCCAGGCTGGGGCCAATGAATCACTGCAATGGGTAGAAACTCAGGTGCTGTCTGAGTGGCAGAAGCTTGGCGGAAAAGTCGCAGATTCTGAGGTCAGTTTTCCGACGCTGTCCGTCAATTATCAGTTCGCACCGTGTGACCATGAACCCATGATTCAGTTTGTGCGGCATCTGCAACCGGGTCGCAACGGTGTGGAAATCAAGTGTGAGCGTCCTTTCTGGCGCCAGTCACTGGCCGTGCAACTGGCGACCTACGATGATGTTGTCACGGTCGACAGTGATGTACTGCGTGACCGGGTGATTACGACAGAGCAGCTGCGCCTCACACGCATGGACACCGCCGGTTTACACCTTGGCTACTTCGACTCGATTGACGACGTGGCTGGCAAGCTCAGTAAGCGGTCACTTCGCCAGGGGACTCCGATTGTTCCGGACATGCTGGCTATGCCGGACCTGGTAGAACGTGGTCAGCCAGTGACTGTCAGGCTGGATCGCCCCGGACTGAGTATTGAAATAGAAGGTGAAGCCCTGAGTGATGGTCACTTGGGTGAACGCATACGCGTAAAGAATTCGCGCTCTGGTAAAACCTTGTTTGCCGAGGTGATTGCCAGTGGCTTAGTACAGGTTCAATAAGTTTTCAAAAAAAGTGACTCTTTTTCCCTAAAGTAATGCAAGTCGCTGCCGTTAACTACAATGAAGAGGATCGTCTGAATGAAGCTCGGAGACATGATGATGAACATCAGCAAATTCACAAATGGCAACGGTGGGGTCGATAATCGCTCCCGCACGGAAGCCAGCAAAGCACCGCCCGCCCCCTCTGGCGACAGTAAAGCCAAGGAGTCGGCCACCTTCACTGATCAGGTAAAACTGAGTGCCAGCAGTAAGAGCATTCAGCAGATTGAAGCTGAGATCAAGGATATGAAAGACGTCGACGACGCCACTGTTGAGCGCATTCGTAGTGCCATCCAAAACGGCGACTACAAGATCAACTATGAAAAACTGGCAGGGAAAATGCTTGATTTCGAGGACCGCATTAACTTCTGAGGTCCCTCCCCATGTCGCTGGATTCTGAACGCCTTGCCGGACTGATGTCCTCCGAGCTCGACGCCTCCCGGCAATTGCACGCCCTGCTAGAACAAGAACTTGCTGCATTGAAAGCGCAGCAAGCCAGCGACCTGGATGCGCTTAACCCCGCTAAAAACGCCGCCGTCGGTGAGTTACAACAAGCGGCCGGCGCCCGACTTCATTTTATGAAGACGCATGGCTTACCGCTGAACAAATCCTGCCTGGACCATGACGCCATGCAACAGTCGGCAAGACTGCAGTCTCTCTGGCAAGACCTTGCCGCTCAATACGACGCCAACCAGATACTCTCCGAACAATTGTCTGAACTCGTCCTGGGATTGCGGTTTCGTACCGAACAGAAGCTCAAAATCTTGCGTGCCCGCGAGAATGATCCACACTTATATAATCAAAAAGGGCTGGCATCGGCCCACGGAACCGGATCAACCAGCATAGAGGCATAGCAGGACATTCTCATGCCAGAGGAAAGCAATCAGGAATACGTACTCAATACCCCAGAGGATGTATACGGCGCGCTACGAAAAGTCGTCGTACTGGGCAGCCCTGTCACCGTCCGTATTGACGGCGACAGTACCGAGTACAAATCTGCCATCACCGAAACCAGCTTTCGCTCGCGCAGCTTCTTCATGGACCGTGTGATTCCGTTACAGGGCAACGACCTGATCCGCAGCGGGAAGCGCTTTTCCGTCGAATGCGACAGCCAGGGCGTGCGCATCGAATTCCGCATGAATGGCCGCCTGCGCTATCAACCAGACAACGAACAGTACCGGGCGGAATTTCCCGAGCAGGTGCTCTATCTGCAACGACGCACCGCCTACCGCGTACTGGTGCCACCCGCCCACCAGATTCTGGTCATCCTGCGATTCAGCGACGACCCCAAGGATGAAATCGAAGGCCGCCTGCAAGACCTGTCCTCCAGTGGCTTTAAAGCCGCGTTTACCGAGGATGTTCAGGCACTGCTGGAGCAGCATCGCGACATCCCCATGGCCCGGGTACGCTTTAATCGTGAGAATACCATTGATTGCAGCCTCGAAGCGCGCCACGTGTTTCAGGGCGATGACGGCAAAACCCAGTGCGGTTTTTCATTTACCTCGCTGTCACCGCAGGCACAACGCTTTATCGACCGCCTGATTACCGAGTTTCAGTGGGAAGAGCGCCGTTTAAAAGAACAACAGAAAGACGAGTTCGATAACCTCTGAGACGACCGGCGTTTCTGACATGACCCAGCGCTTTCATGGGTTTGCCTAACCTTCCCAGCCTCTCCTCACTCCCTCCACTTATCGACCAGACTTCCTTTGTCAGCCCTACTGTACTGACATTCGCGACATCTGTCGTTAGAATCCAAGGCCTTCCTCCCTATAGCTCAACAGGATAGAGCTTCCGCCTCCTAAGCGGACGATTGGGGTTCGAGTCCCTATGGGGAGGCCATCTTATTTCCATCCGCCACACACGGACGTTGCTATGACTAGTCGTGCGGTACTCTCCGATCAACAACAAACCCGTAATATCTGGCGCCTGACGCTGGCACAAGCACTGGCTGGCGCAAACTCTGTGGTGATCTTTGCCACCAGCGCCATCATTGGTCACGACTTAGCGCCTGACCCAGTATTAGCCACGCTTCCTATTTCGCTGTTTGTGGTGGGGATGGCTCTGTGCATTCTGCCGTTTGGCCTGTTGGCGCAGCGTTTCGGGCGATTGGCGGCATTTATGGCAGGCACGGGAATGGGTGTGTTGTCGGGCATAGCTGCCATGCTGGCAATGCTCCATGCTTCTTTTACATGGCTATGTCTCGCGACGATACTCGGTGGTGCCTACGCCGCCGTGGTTCTGTCCTTCCGGTTTGCCGCCGCCGACGGCGTCGCTCCCGAGCGACAGGCCAACGCTTTATCGATGGTCATGGCAGGTGGTGTGGCGGCTGGGGTTGTCGGCCCACAGCTGGTCACGCATACCATGCACCTACAGTTACCCGGATGGGACCTTCCAGACTTCACCCTAACCTTTGCGGTACAAGCTTTGGCTGCCTTACTCGCGGCCACCATTCTAACGGGTGTCCGATTGCCCAAGCTGACCGCCGAAGCCGTCGCCGGTGGCCGTTCTTTGCGAGTGCTGGTGCAACAGCCATTGTTTCTGACGGCCGTGATTTGTGGGGCGGTGTCGTATCTGGTCATGAACTTTCTGATGACTGCCGCACCGTTGGCCATGCATTTTCATGGTCATTCACAAGCGGATGCCAATCTGGGGATTCAATGGCATGTCATTGCTATGTTTGCGCCGAGTTTCTTTACCGGGCGGCTCATTAGTCGCTTTGGTGCTCCACTGATCGCTCTGGTCGGTTTGCTGCTAACCGCAGTTGCTGCCGCCATTTCACTTCAAGGCAGTGGTGTTCTGCATTTCTGGAGCATGC
>JAYYHP010000037.1:0-16642 GCA_036148335.1 Pseudomonadota bacterium | reverse complement strand
TAAATTGGTTGCCGTCATGGATGCTGCCCGACAGGCCGGTGTGTATGACGTGTCATTGGCAACAGAGGCTAACTGATATGCCGATGGTTGCACGACTCAGTGGCGCATTTGTACTGGCATTGCTGGCGACGCTGGCCGTGTTTTGGGTAATGCAAAGCCTGATTACCAGCGGTGGTTCCGTCACCATGCCCACCGACTATGGGCGTATCCAGAGCTTCGTTATGAACGATCCGGAGGAAGAGGTACAAACCAAAGAGCGCCAGCCGCAAAAGCCACCGGTCACTCCCAAAGAGCCGCCTAAGCCTGACATGGTAAAACCGGATTTTTCGGGTGATAGCGCAGCGGATCTGGCACTCGGGGCGTTGGATATTTCGACTGATCTAAGCATTGATGCCGGCCTGAACGGCGCTGGCAGCGATGGCGAAATGATGCCCATCGTAAAAGTCGCACCGGCGTACCCACGTCGTGCTGCACAGCGCGGCATTGAAGGTTACGTCGTTGTGGAGTTCAGTGTCTCCGCACTGGGCACGGTCACCAATCCGATGGTACTGGAAGCCGAGCCACCAGGCGTATTCGATAAAGCTGCGTTGGATGCGGTTAAGAAGTTTAAGTACAAGCCGCAAGTGGTCGAAGGCCAGGCCGTCGAAGTCACAGGCGTACGCAATATTATTCGCTTTGAATTGGATAAATAACGGGAGTAATCGTTATGAAAACACTGACGTCTCTATTGGTTGTGGGTCTGACTCTCAGCACGTTTTCTGTGCCTGATACGTTTGCCAACGAAACGGGTGCTGCAGCACAAGGATCCAGTGAGTCGAGCGAGGCGCAGACGCCTGAACTACAGTCTGAAAATGCAGATCAGGATAAATCGCCTACCCGAGTACGTCGTACCCAGACATTACGTGAAGTCGTTTACGAAAAATTAGAAGAAGCACGTAACTTTGCGGATGAAGGTCAATTTGATCAGGCAATGGAAAGTCTGCAACGTCTGGAAAAGCGCAAGCGTAATTCTTATGAGCGTGCCATGACTCATAATATGGTCGCTTATGTGTACTCAGCGCAGGAAGATTACGCCAACGCGATTTTGGCGTACACCGATGTGATTGCGATTAAAAATGCGCCATCTTCGTTAAAGCAAACGACGCTGTTTACGCTGGCCAAGCTGCATATGATTGAAGAGAACTTCGATCAGTCGTTAGTGACACTGAATGAGTGGATGGCCGCCACTGATAAGGTAAAGGCGGATGCTTATGTGTTGCGTGCACAGGTGCAATACCAACGTCAGCAATATGAAGCGGCGCGTGATGATATTGCCACCGCGATCAGCCTGCGTCAGGAACACGGAAAATCCGTGGCAGAAAACTGGTATCTGCTACAACGTGCCGCGTTGTTCCAGTTAAAAGATTACCCGGCGTTAGCAACCAATCTTGAAGCCTTAGTCGCACACTACAGCAAGTCGGATTACTGGGTGCAACTGGCGGCAGTATATAACGAGCTGGGGCGCGCCGATGAAGAGCTGGCGACGCTGGAAACGGCCTACGATCAGGGCCTGTTAAAGAAAGAATCTGAATTACTGAATTTCGCGCAGGCGCTGCTTGGCAAAGAGATTCCGGTCAAGGCGGCGTCTGTGTTACAGCAGGGCTTAGACGCTGACATTATTGAAGCCTCTGCCCGTAACCTGTCATTGCTGGGCGATGCCTGGATGATGGCAAAAGAATACGATCAGGCGATCATCAGTATGACTGCCGCAGCGGACGCATCGGGCAAAGGCTCGGATTATTTCAAACTGGCGCAGATTTACACTGAACGTCAGGATTGGCAGCAAGCGCTGACTTTCAGTCATCGAGCACTGCAAGCGGGTGATTTAAAAGCGCCGTATCAAGCCATGATTGTGAAGGGCCTGGCCCAGTACAATCTGGATGCATTGGAAGACGCGTCGGCGACCTTCTTTGCGGCGTCGCGTTATCCACAAGCGGAAAAAGTCGCTCATCAATGGCAGGAATACATTGAGGGCGAGCAAAGCCGTCGCGAGTACATCGCATCGTCTGGACTTTATTGAGGCTTGCCGTTTAACGGCTTCTTATGTGATGGCAATTCGATAATAAAAAGGCCCCGAGGGGCCTTTTTATTCGTGCTCACTTTGTGCCAGTGTTCACTTGTATCAGCAAAGCACGTAATTATTTACGCTTCGGCGTCCAGGCCCAGATCATAGTCGCCGTCACGCTTTCGGTGCCTTCGCTGTCGCGCAGGACCACAGGCACGGCGATATCGCCTTTTTCTTCGGTGGTCAGTCGCTTGAGGTCGTCGTCACTCAGCGTCGCGGTGGCGGTCAGATCGCCCTTGGTGCGTTTCAGGTAGGTCAGCTCCATAGAGCGGATCACCAGTACGCGGCTGTCCGGCACGTTCATGGCGGCAACAAATCCGGTGGCAGATTCAGCGACCAAGGCCATGGCGGCGGCGTGTACCGTGCCAATATGGTTACCGACTTTACGGCGGTTTTTCAGTACCACACGACATTCATGGTTGGTCAGTACTTCAACCCGGCAGCCCGCGGTGCCAGCGAAAGGAATGATCTTACCAATGATCAGCGAGCGCACGGCGGGTTGCCAGCCAGCAGGCAAGCGAGCAAGGGTATTCATAACTTTATTTAAACGGTTCATTCAATTCTCCGTTGGGGTAATGCATGGGTTGCGTGTTGTCGGTACTGCGTTTCGCCTGTTTCCAGACGTCAATTAATTCATCGGGCAAATCGTGCTCACTCACCTGAATAAACCCCGCCCCTTGATACAAAGCGACCAATTCCGGTAATGGGAACAGGTATAAAGGCGCGCGAATATGTTCACCCAGATACGCACACAACTGGCTTGCCAGCCCCTGCTGTCGAGCATGGGGCAGGGTGCAGACATGGCGTATCAACCGGGTTGATCCAAACGTCTGAACTCTGGCAACACAGAGTAGTTCAGGTAGCAGTTTAGGCAGTCGTTCAGGGGTTAGCTCAGGGACTATCTCAAGGTGTGCCTCGGTGTTGTCCAGGTCGAACGTCTGCGAGCTACTTTCTATGCCATACAGGTCATCTTGTGGCGCAGCTCGTCCACCATACGCAGCGGCTTTATACAGCGCATTGGCCGCAGCGACCGTGGTGCGGCAGATGCGTTTTCTCCGCAGGCAGGCTTCATCAGGCGACACGTTTTATCCTGCACCAGGGACCGACTGAATAAAGGCGTCGATGACGTTCGCGGTGTCTTCCGGCACTTCCAGCATGGGCACGTGGCCAATGCCCTCAAAGATATGGACCTTGGCATCAGGAATGGCTTGCTTGAATGTTTCAACGGCTGATACATCCAGTACGCGGTCTTTATCGCCCCACATAATCAAAGTCGGCGTTGATACGGTGGCCTGAATCTGGCTGACAAAATCCACCGTGGCCAGACGTTCCCGGGTCGCCAGCATGTCGGCAAAAATTTCGCGATTGAGTTCTGCCCGCTCAACGGTCTGGCGCATTAATGCCGGACGCAGCGGCCATGGCAGCATGGGCGGCTTTTCCATCACCATGTCCATACGAAATTCAAAGCTGTCTTTGTCGGTGGCAATCAGCGGGTTTGTACCTTGCTCAAGCATGGCAAAGTATTCACTCTGATTGGCGCCATCCAGGCCCGCAGAATCCATCAGGGTCAGACTGGCCAGCTCTTGCGGATATTTGGAGGCGTAGAGCAAGCTGATGGCACCGCCCATGGAATTACCCACCATGTGCACGGGCCCAAGGTCGAGTTGTGTTAACAGCGAGTGCAGGCGCTCTGCCTGCACTTCAAGGTCGTAGCTTTCGGCGGTGTCCGAGTCACCGTGACCGGCAAGATCCGGGGCGACCAGGGTGTAGTGTTCTGGCAAAAAGTCAGCAAACCGCAGCCAGGCATCTTTGTTGGCAGAGAAACCATGCACCATGACGACTGCCGGGCCTTCAGCTCGACGTAGCAAGTAGCTCAGCTCAACATCACCTGCTTGAGCACGCTCAACCTGAGTATCAATTTTGTCTCGACCCATGTCCGTCACTTTTATCAGTAAGGCATCTTGTTGGGCGACGGTACAGCCGATCAGGGTGCTGGCCAGCAGCAGGGCAGATATACGGCTAACGACCCGGTTCATGGCAGAACCAGCGCGAGTGTGGACAGATAACATAGAGTCTCCGGAATCAGGCGGTACGTAGGGCATCCGCCAGTTGTTGAACGTCGGCGACGACCTGGGCGATTTCTTCGCCTTCGATCAGATAGCCGGGTTGGCAAGCCAGCAGCATGCCAGCCGACCATTCAATGTGAAGGTGCGAATGGGACAAAAGCCAGGACTGTACCTCATCGTTGAGTGCTGGGGCGGCCTTATGGATAGGGCGGGCGTAGAGTGCCAGTGACCGTAAACGAGCGGGAACATCCTTGCTGTCTAAGCGTGGCAAAGCGCGTTGCTCGTTAAAACAATCGCTGCTGATGTTGCTCTGTGACGACATCATCAGGTGCAGATCCTGCGTCTGAGCGGAAGTCGCGGGGCAGGGCACGATGATCAGTGTCTGAGTTAACGGCTGGCGTCCGCCGAAGGCGGTAAAGTCAAATAATACGGCGTGTTCATTGTGCAGGTAGTGCGGGACGTATCGCGCTTCTCCGGTCTGCAACAGACAGAAGCCGGCACGGCGAATATCGCGACTGAGTGCACCCCAGGGCTCGTACGAAAAATTCAGCTGGTCTGCCGCCTGCGTCAATGCGCCACGACGCCCTGGCGATGCCAGACTGAACAGCCAAAGTAATACACCCATGAATAATGCCAGCAGGACGGCGGCAGCAATGAAGGTCATCATGGGCACAGTATGCGGTATTTTCGAGGCCAACAACACTGTACGGGTCGCCGCAGTCGGCAGCGAGACCTCGCCAGTGGATGTTTGTTTTTTTGCTCAGTGGTTGTTTGGCTTTGGGTTCAGTGATTGTTGAGTGCCGCAAAGGTTTCCTGTTGTTCCTCCTGAATGGCCTCGAGTTGATGATCATCGTCATCAACCTCAAGCCCAAGGCGCGCAAAGGCAGGCACATCTGCGCTGTTGATGTTGGCCAGCGGATGCTGAGTGTCGGCATAGCTCTGGAGGGTAGCCACCTGAATCAGATCGGTCAGGTCGGCAGCGTCCGGGGCGCGGTTAAAGGTCAGGTACTCTTTGGTAACCTGCACCAGATGGGCGGGGAATTCCCAGTGGCGCAATACCAGTGACCCCAGAGGCTGATGCAGCTTCTGAATTACCAGATCCAGTGTGGCCGCATCAGTAATCAGTTCGTTGTTGTCTTCGGCGTAAGCAAGTAAAGGCAGGATACCAATCTGGTGCACTAACCCGGCTAATAATGCCTGATCGGGGGGCAGCGACGTAAAGTGGCGGGCCAATACCTGCGCCGTCGAGGCGACTTCCAGCGAGTGGCTCCAGCAGGCACGCAAACGCCGGTCTACGGCATCGCTGGTGGCCTGAAACATCTGCTCCATGGCGATGCCGATGGCCAGATTCGCGGTAAAGTCGATGCCCATGCGCGATACCGCAGTGATGACATCGGTAATGGGGACGGCACTGCGCACCATGGGGCTGTTACTCACTCGCACCAGACGTGCCGACATGGCGGGATCACGAGCCAGAATGGCGGCCAGTTGTGGCACAGTAGCTCGCTCGTCTTCGGCCACTTCCCGAACCTGAAGGGCAATTTCTGGCAAAGTCGGTAACACCAGCTCGTCGCAGTTAATGCGGGTCTGAATATCGTCCCGGACCTGAGTTATCAGGGCGTGGTTCATGGATGTCGCGTCTGACGATGGTGCTTGAGCACTGTCTGAATGGGGCATGCTGGGGGCCTCGTGCCGGTGAGAAATCTCCGGCAGGAAGCACCGGAACTCAATCGTCTTGAGTATAGAAGACTCTGGTCAGTTCGACGGGCACATCGCCAATGCTGCCCTGTAGCTGCTCGTCGGGTGCACTGATCACGGCCAGTCCGCGCTGTCCGTTGACCGTGCCCAGTTCACCGGCATTTTTGCCGTTCACGACCACCGTAGACATGGATGCAGGTAAGTCGCTTTGGCTTTCCACCCGATATAAGTGGCGTTTACTTTTTCCCAGATATTGCAGACGGGCGACGACTTCCTGTCCGGTATAACAGCCTTTGCTGAAACTGATGCCTTCGTGCGCCTGCCAGTCACAATATTGCGGTACCCAGGCATCGGCACTGGTGGGTTGCACCCACAGCCAGCCGTGGTCGATGTCGGCGTCGACCCATACGGTTTCGTGGGTCCATGGTAAGTCAGCGACGGTGCGGGTCAGTTCATCTTCCGTCCCCCAGTGTTCCTTACGGCCATCGGGCCACTGCCAGGAAACGCCTGTGGCGCTGCTGATGATGCTAGGAGTGATGCTGGATGTAACGCTGCTCGAGTTGTCCGAAGCGTCTGCAGCACTCGTGACCGTGCCAGAGGAGGGCAGAATACCGACGCCCACCCAATCACTGACGGCCGTCATGGTTGCTTTAAAAAATACCGCGTATTTGCTCAGGTGAGCGCTCAGTGCCTCCACTTGTGCTTGCGGCAAACGTAGCAGAAACCCTTGGTCAAAGCGCAGAATGATGAAGTTTGCGATCATACGACCTTTGGCGGTACAGCAAGCCCCGGCGCGCCATTCATCTGAGGTTAGGGTCGCAACATCGCAGGTAAGCTGGCCTTGCAGGAAGCGCTCACTGTCGGGCCCTTGCACCGACAATAATCCCCATTGCGATAGGGCTGTCGCGGCCGAATCTCGCGTCGAACCTTTATGGAAATCTTGGCTTTCTTTCGCGTGAAATCCTGACGGCGTGATGTCACCAAATGCTGCAAACATAGCTACCTCGAGCAAAAATATCTGGGGGGATTTTGCGAGTACTGACGTTTTCAGGCAAGCCTGAGTTATAATGCGCACCCACTTTGGAGGTGAACGTGACTGAGAATATTGAAGCAAAACGCGCAATCTGGCACAGCCGTCGTGGCATGCTGGAACTGGACGTACTGCTGTTGCCTTTCGCGCAGGAAGCCTACACCCAGCTGGGCGATGACGATCAGGCGAGATATCGCGCCTTGTTAGATCGCGAAGATCCGGATCTGTTTACCTGGTTTATGGAACACAGCAAACCAGACGATCCTGACATGGAACGTATTGTGACCTTGGTGCTGGAGCATGCCCGCAACCGTCGTTGAGTGGCGGTTCGTTTCCTCTCGGTGGCAACGGGTACTGAATTGGCTCAGTACCCTGACCGCCGCCGTTTTCCTGTCTGTTTTATTTCTACCCGGCCCTGCGATGATCTGGGGCGCTGCTGTTCTCATTGCGGTGATCGCTATTGTTGCGTTGATTGTTGCGTTGGCTGTCGTTAAACGCTTCAGGACCGGGAATTTTCGTATTGACCCTCAGCACTATCATTTGCGGTTGGCCTCAGATGGCTGGTGGTTGGATCGTGGGCACGGACTTCAACCAGTGACGTGGCGTGCAGGATCGGTGCGACGTCGGCATTGGGTGCGACTGGTCTGGGGGCGTTGGCCGTGGCAGGTGATTGATATTCGTCCTGACAGTTTTTTTGAGGACTTGCCGGAGCGTGCGCTGCAGCCTGAGCACGCACAGCGACAGGCTTCAGAGAAACAACGGACCGCTCATCAGGCATTCCGTCGTTTAAAGTGGCATCTGTACGGGGTCATATAAGAGTGTCAGGCATCTGGTTGCCAGAGGCTCAGAAACTCCAGAATTTAACGGCTCAGTAATTATCGGGCCGGTGCATAGCCGTGCAGGTGGCTACCACACGCCCTTTAGTTACAGACTGCCTAACTCTTTCAGGTATTTTGGGGTCAATACGGTATCGAAGGCACGTGGCAGCGCTTCGGGATAATCGCGGCTGTAGTGCAGGCCACGGCTTTCTTTGCGCAGTAACGCAGAGCGGATAATGACCTCCGCGACATCCACCAGATTGCGCAACTCCAGCAGGTCATTGGTAACCTTATGGTTGGAGTAAAACTCCTGAATCTCTTGTCGCAGCAGAGTGACCCGGTGCTTTGCTCGCACCAGTCGTTTGGTGGTGCGCACGATGCCAACGTAGTCCCACATAAAGCGGCGCAGTTCGTCCCAGTTGTGTGCAATGACAACGTCTTCGTCGGAGTCCGTCACTTGGCTGGCATCCCACGCCGGTACCGTTTCGATGGGCTGTTCGGTATCGAGGCTGGCCATGATGTCACTGGCGGCAGAGCGGGCGAACACTAAACACTCCAACAAGCTGTTACTGGCCAGACGGTTGGCGCCGTGCAATCCGGTACTGGCCGTCTCGCCCACAGCATACAGGCGGTTGATGTCGGTGCGTCCGCGATTGTCGGTCACTACACCACCACAGGTGTAATGCGCCGCAGGTACGACAGGAATCGGGTCGCGCGTGATGTCGATTCCGAGCTCCAGACAGCGCTCATAAATAGTCGGGAAATGCTCCTGAATGAACTCCGCAGGCTGGTGCGAAATATCGAGAAACAGGCAGTCCGCCCCGAGGCGCTTCATTTCATGGTCAATGGCGCGGGCGACAATGTCGCGTGGCGCCAGTTCTGCGCGCTGATCAAACCGGTCCATAAAACGTCGGCCATTGGGCAGCAATAACTTACCGCCTTCACCGCGAACGGCTTCGGTAATAAGAAATGAACCCGCCTGTGGGTGATACAGACAGGTCGGATGGAATTGATTGAATTCCATATTCGCCACCCGGCAACCGGCGCGCCAGGCCATTGCAATGCCATCGCCTGAGGCCCCGTCCGGGTTGCTGGTGTACAAATACACTTTGCTGGCGCCGCCGGTGGCTAATACGGTTGCCCGTGCGGTGATGGCATCAACGTCGCCGGTTTGCTTGTTCAGGAAGTAACCGCCAATGCAGGCCTGATCGTCCAGTCCGAGTTTCTCCCGGGTAATCAAATCGACGGCGATGTAATCCTTGAGCAGAGTCAGGTTCTGGCGTTCGCGCGCGCGCTGCAACAGGGTGTCGGAGATGGCGTGGCCGGTGGCATCGGCGGCGTGAATAATACGTCGCGCACTGTGGCCGCCTTCGCGGGTGAGGTGGAAATGATCTTCAGCATCTTTAGTAAAGGGCACACCGAGATCAATCAGCCAGCGGATGGCTTCGGTGGAGTTTTCCACCGTGAAGCGCACTGCGGATTCGTGGCACAGCCCGGCGCCGGCGGTCAGGGTATCCGCCACGTGAGCATCGACACTGTCATCGGCATCGAGTACCGCCGCTACGCCACCCTGGGCCCAGCGAGTCGAGCCAGCGTCCAGTGAATCCTTGCTGATGACGGCGACCTGCAGGTGCTCAGGCAGGGATAACGCCAGGGTCAGACCCGCGGCTCCGCTACCGATAATCAGGACATCAAACGTCAGCTGTTGGCTCATGTATCCGGGCTCCGGAAGTGATAGGCTATTGCGCAAAAGTGACCGCACTATAATCCGCAGCGTTAACCTTTACAAAAAAAAGACACCCGCAGGGAACTGTCGGCATTGCCGTTAGTCTGAGCTATTAACAGTGTCATGATTTGTCAGAGCGTGGAACTATCTGCCGTGCGGTTCGCCTAAGCCCTCATAGCCACCAATGGAGGGCAGAGTGTGAAACATTCAGCAACCGCTGCAACGACGCAGCATCCAGATGCAGGTAGCCACATGACTAACCAACCAGCGACAGACCAACAGTTGGTCGCCCGTGTACAGAAAGGCGATCGTCGCGCTTTCGATCTGCTGGTCGTCAAATATCAGCACCGCATCCTGGCACTGGTAGGACGCTTTATTGCTGACCATGCCGAGGCGCAGGATGTGACTCAGGAAGCATTCATCAAGGCGTATCGTGCGTTACCGTCATTCCGGGGTGATAGTCAGTTTTACACCTGGATGTACCGGATTGCGGTGAACACCGCCAAGAATTACCTGATCAGTCGTGGTCGCAAGACCCCGACTCAGGACATTGACCTCGACGATGCCGCGTATTTTGCGGACGAGGCTAATATGAAAGATGTTGATACACCGGACGGCCTGTTGCAGCGCGATCAGCTGCGCGAGGTGGTGTTCAGCGCGATCGAAGACCTGCCAGACGAATTGCGTCGCGCTGTGACGTTACGCGAGCTGGAAGGCATGAGTTATGAAGAAATCGCAGAGGCAATGAATTGCCCAATAGGGACAGTAAGATCCCGAATTTTCCGTGCGCGGGAAGCAATTGAAAAGAAAATGCGGCCGCTTCTCAGTGCAACGGCCTGATTGCATTATGGGTGTAGTGTATGAACGATCGAATGAAAGAGTCTTTGTCGGCGCTCTGTGATGGAGAGTGCGACGAGCTGGAAGTGCGGCGGGTTCTGAACCAGGTAGGTCAGGAACCTGAGCTGCGCGAGCAGTGGCACAATTACCATCTGATGGGTGCGGTCATGCGCGGTGAAGCCGCCAGTGCCGTTGACCTGTCGAAGGGTGTCATGCAGGCACTGGACGGCTTGCCGATGGACGATATAGTCGCGGCGCCAGAGCGTGCTGGCGCCAGTCCGACTCCTGCAACGGTTACTACCGCTGAGCTGTCGACGACGTCCGGTTGGATGCCGCAATGGTTAGTGTCCGGTGCGGTCGCCGCCTCTGTGACTATCGCCGTGCTTGTAGGTGCGCGACTGATCAATGAGACTCAGACCACGCAGCCCCTGATGTTGGCCCAGGACACCCAGACCACGGTGGCGCCAGCAGAGCCGGTGCCGACCAGTACGCCAAGAACTCAAAGTGAGCCGACCATGATGGCAGCTGCTCCGGCGGGCTCCGCGATGGCCGTCCCGGCAATAGCGAGCACTGCAGCAAGTGCAACAGCGAGTGAAAATACCCCGGACCCGGAGGCGTTAGGTCAGGCGCAGGAAGCCCTGAATCAATTCGTTTCTGACCAGGATGGCGCATTACCCATTCGTAACGAGGTCGCTCCGTTTGCACGCGTTGCGAATTTCGGCTCAGAGGATGACGGACTACGCGATTCAGACTGACACGACAGTGAGTGATTAAGACAATCTCTTAGCTCCAGAAACCAGAGTGACACCCACTCTGGTTTTTTTATGTCTTGAAGTTGCCTCGCCAGAACCCATATTCACCCCGAAGAATACCAAGTGCCGAGTTTCGGACGCACAAGTGGGTATGCAGTCATTCATTCAGACGCCCCTGGGTTATGATCCGTGTGCCAGAATCGGGTAACGTAGAAAGGTGTAAATTAAGGTCAGATCCATGAATCAGGAAATTGTCGAAGTCGTCGGAATCGGCGAAGGTGGAGTCTGGGTCGAGGGCATTCAGCAAAGCGCCTGCGGATCGTGCAGTGCGCGCGCGGGCTGTGGTCAGCATACGTTGAGCAAACTCGGCCGTCCGGTACGCCTGTGGGTTGCCACGGATGATGAGTATCAGGTGGGGCAGCAGGTCGTTATCGGGTTGCCGCAAGGCTCGTTGGCGTTCAGTGCCCTCAGTTTGTACGGCTTGCCCTTGCTGGGGTTGATCCTCGGTGCCGTGGCAGGTTTTCAAGGCGGCTCTGAACCCTTGTCTATGCTGGTAGGTGGCCTGGGCATGATCGGCGGTATGTTTGCCGCACGTACTCTGGGCCGCCGTCGCCAGCAGGATTGGCAACCGCGCGTCGTGCAATCGTGTCCGACGAGCAGTGTCTTTCATAGTGAATAATAGGATTGACTAAGTATGAAACTGATACGTTTTCTGTTTGTGATCAGCCTGTCGTTTGCGTCACTAGCGCAGGCTCAGCTTCCGGATTTCCGGGATCTGGTGAAAGAAACGTCTCCCGCGGTGGTTAATATCAGTACGGTGCAGCACGCCCGGCTCAGCAGTCACTCGCAGGGGCAGTATGGCTTACCAGAAGACATGCCTGAGGTTTTCCGCCACTTTTTCGGACGTCAGTTCCCACCGTCGCCGCGCGGACGACAGGATGCAACTTCCCTGGGATCGGGCTTCATTGTGTCAGAAGACGGTTACATCCTGACCAATAATCACGTAGTGAAAGATGCCGATGAAATCATCGTGCGCCTCAATGATCGTCGCGAACTCGATGCCATCCTGATCGGAGCTGATGAAAGTTCGGATCTGGCGGTCCTCAAAGTCGACGCCGATGATCTGCCTACGGTGGATCTGGGTGATTCTGACAAACTCGATGTCGGTGAATGGGTGGTGGCGATCGGTTCTCCTTTTGGTTTCGATTACTCAGTGACGGCCGGTATCGTCAGTGCGAAAGGCCGAAGCCTGCCGAATGAAAACTACGTGCCCTTTATCCAGACTGATGTGGCAATTAACCCCGGCAACTCTGGCGGCCCGTTGTTCAATCTGGATGGCGAAGTGGTTGGCATCAACTCACAGATCTACACGCGCAGTGGCGGCTTTATGGGCGTGTCGTTCGCTATTCCGATTAACGTCGCCATGAATGTCGCAGAGCAGCTGAAAACCACCGGCAAAGTCAGTCGCGGCTGGTTGGGTGTGGTGATTCAGGAAGTCAGCAAAGACCTGGCCGAATCCTTTGGTCTGGATCGCGCTGCCGGCGCACTCGTCGTTCAGGTACTGGAAGACAGTCCCGCCGAGCGTGCCGGGCTGGTGTCTGGCGACATCATTACCAAGGTGAATGGCAAACAGGTTTACCTGTCGTCGGATCTGCCGCATCACATCGGACGCTTAAGTGCCGGTGATAAGGCCGAGCTGGGCATTGTGCGTAGCGGTAAGCGCAAGACATTGAAGGTCGAGATCGGCGCGTTACCGGATGCCAACGGTAACCAGTTATCGTCCAATGCGGGGCCTGCAGAGCGCCAGAGCAATCGCTTAGGTATCGTTGTGCATGAACTCAGCGATCGTCAGCGTCAGGACGTCGGTAACGGGGTGGTAGTGAAGGACGTGAAACGCGGTCCGGCCTCCATGGCGGGCGTGGTGCCCGGCGATGTGATCAGCATGATCAATGGTGAAATCATCCGCAGCGTGACGGATTTCGACCGCATTGTGGAGGCGCTGCCAGAGAAACGCAGTGTGCCCATGCGCATCGTGCGCCGTGGGCAGGCCTCGTTTATCCCGTTACGTATCGAATAACTCCCCGCCAATCCTGTCCGGAGGCCGCATGGCCTCCGGCTTTCATAGCCTTAGTCCGGGCCTTCAGGTAAAATCCGCGCATTAGAAGTCATAACCGGATGAATATTCTGTGAGCCAGCTGGACCACATTCGTAACTTTTCCATTATTGCCCACATCGACCACGGTAAATCGACGCTGTCGGACCGCTTTATTCAGGTCTGTGGTGGCTTAAGTGATCGTGAAATGCAGGCGCAAGTCCTCGATTCCATGGACATCGAGCGTGAGCGCGGCATTACCATTAAGGCGCAGAGCGTGACACTCAACTACACCGCGCGCGATGGCGAAACTTATCAGCTCAACTTCATTGATACCCCGGGGCACGTGGATTTCAGCTACGAAGTCAGCCGTTCACTGGCGGCCTGTGAAGGTGCACTCCTGGTTGTGGATGCGGCGCAGGGCGTAGAGGCGCAGTCGGTCGCAAACTGCTACACCGCGATTGAACAGGGCCTCGAAGTGCGCCCGGTACTGAACAAAATGGATCTGCCGCAGGCTGATCCAGAGAAGGTGGCTCAGGAAATCGAAGACATCATTGGCATTGATGCCACCGATGCGGTGCAGTGTTCGGCGAAAAGCGGTCTCAACGTGGAAGACGTTCTGGAAGATCTGGTTCAGCACATCCCTGCACCTGAGGGGGATCCGGATGCACCGTTGCAAGCGCTGATCATCGACTCCTGGTTCGATTCTTATCTGGGCGTTGTGTCGTTGATTCGTGTGAAAAATGGCTCGATCAAAAAAGGCGAGAAGATCCGCCTGAAGTCGACGGGTAAAGATCACATCGTCGATGACGTGGGTTACTTCACTCCGAAAATGACCAAACGTGGTGAATTGCAAACCGGCGAAGTGGGTTACCTCTGCGCCAGCATCAAAGACATTCACGGCGCGCCTGTGGGCGATACCATCGTATCCACTAAGCACCCGGACGTTGATCAGTTACCCGGTTTCCAGAAAGTGAAACCGCAGGTATACGCGGGTCTTTTCCCAGTATCCTCGGATGACTACGAGGCTTTCCGTGTGGCTTTGGACAAGCTGTCACTGAACGATGCGTCCTTGTTCTTCGAGCCAGAAAACTCTGACGCGCTGGGCTTTGGTTTCCGCTGTGGCTTCCTGGGGATGCTGCATATGGAAATCATTCAGGAGCGTCTCGAGCGTGAGTACGATCTGGACCTGATTACCACGGCACCGACGGTAATCTACGAAGTGGTTAACCGTAAAGGCGAAACCCTGTTTGTCGATAACCCATCGAAACTGCCTGACGCCGGCTCAATTGAAGAAATGCGTGAGCCAATTGCGGAGTGTAATATTCTGGTACCACAGGAATACCTCGGCAACGTGATCTCCCTGTGTGTTGAAAAGCGTGGCGTGCAGGTCGATATGCAGTACACGGGTTCACAGGTATCGCTTCGTTATGAGATCCCGATGGCGGAAGTGGTCATGGATTTCTTCGACCGTCTGAAATCCGCCAGCCGTGGTTTTGCGTCACTGGATTATTCCTTCCTGCGCTTCCAGGCGGCACCGCTCGTCCGTTTGGACGTACTGGTTAACGGTGACAGGGTTGACGCTCTGGCTGTGATCATGCACAAAGAAAGTGTTCGCCGTCGCGGTAACCTGCTCACTGAGAAGATGAAAGAACTGATTCCACGCCAGATGTTCGATGTGGCGATTCAGGCGGCCATCGGTAATCAGGTAGTGGCACGGACCACGGTGAAGGCCTTGCGTAAGAACGTGACTGCCAAATGTTATGGCGGTGACGTCAGCCGTAAGAAGAAACTGCTGCAAAAGCAGAAAGAAGGTAAAAAGCGCATGAAACAGATCGGCAGCGTGGAAATCCCGCAGTCGGCGTTCCTTGCCGTACTTAAGGTAGATGACTGATGACTCGACAGCACCAGCAAGGCATGACCAACGTCGCAATTCTTCTGACGATTCTCGGCGTATTGATCGTATTCCGGGCTGCCATGGTGCTGTTACCTCTCTACTTCGATGACACTGAAGTCGGCATTATTCTCGACAACGTGGAAGCGGCGGGCACCATTACCACCCGCTCCAGCGACAAGGTCATCAAAAGCGAACTCGAGCGTCGCTTAAGCAATAACGGCATTAATATCACCACCGATGGTGTGCGGGTATCACGTACGCGTGATGCGCTTACCATTGTTTGGGAGTACGAAAATCGCGGCCACTTTCTGGCCAATATCGATTTTGTACTGACCTTCCAGAGACAAAAAGTAATTTCCCAGTGAACAACCCTTTGTTAAAACTTTCCCAGCGTCTGGGCTATGAATTCAGTAATGATGAATTGATTACCCTGGCGCTGACCCATCGCAGCCGTTCTGGCACCAACAACGAACGACTCGAATTTCTGGGTGATTCCATCCTCAATTTTGTTATTGCGGATGCCTTGTTTGAAAAATTCCCCAACGCCAAAGAAGGCAAGCTCAGCCGCTTACGGGCACGCATGGTCAAGGGCGTGACGTTGGCGAGCATTGCCAAAGACTTTGATCTGGGCGAGTTTCTGCTTTTGGGGTCGGGCGAATTAAAAAGCGGTGGTCATCGTCGTGACTCCATTCTGGCCGATGCTGTAGAAGCCATTATTGGTGCGATATATCAGGATGCCGGGTTGGAAGTTACCCGCGAGCGTATCCTTGCCTGGTATCAGACTCGCCTCGACAGTCTGACCTTAGAAGACCCGATCAAAGATCCGAAAACCCGCCTGCAGGAACACCAGCAAGCCAATCGTTTGAGCCTGCCGAAATACGAGGTAGTCAATGTGGGTGGTCCGGGCAACGAACAGGTATTTACCGTGTCGTGTGTGATTCCGCAGATGGACGCACCGGTCACCGCCGATGGCAGTAGTCGTCGTAACGCCGAACAAACTGCCGCACGTGCCTTGTTGGTCGCACTGGGGCTGGAGGAAAACGCATGACGACCAAGACTGGATTTGTTGCCATCGTTGGACGCCCGAACGTAGGTAAGTCGACGCTGATGAATCGTATTCTGGGGCAGAAGCTGTCGATTACGTCGCGTAAGCCTCAGACCACGCGCCACCAGATTCTTGGTATCGTCACTGAAGAAGATACGCAGATTGTGTTTGTGGATACCCCGGGGATTCACAAGGCACACGATAAAGCGATTAACCGTTACATGAACCGTGCGGCGACCACCGCGGTGAAAGACGTCGATCTGATTGTCATGGTGGTGGACCGTTTGCGTTGGACCGATGAAGACGAAATGGTGCTACAAACCATTAAGCAGCAGCGCGCGCCTGCCATTCTGGTGGTGAATAAAATCGACTTTATTAAAGATAAAGACGAGCTGCTGCCGTACCTCGAAGAGCTTAGCCAGCGCCACTCCTTTGATCAGATTATTCCTTTAAGTGCGAAAACGGGTCATAACGTTGAACGCATTGAAAACCTGATTCGCACTTACTTGCCAGAAAGCCCGTATTTTTATCCGGAAGATCAGATTACCGATCGAAGTTCACGCTTTTTGGCCGCCGA
>JAYYHP010000036.1:0-3748 GCA_036148335.1 Pseudomonadota bacterium | reverse complement strand
GGCATCAGAATCGACAGAGGCTCAACCAGAATTAAATACAGATCGTTGGCAAAGTAAAACAGGCCAAGAAAAAACGCGAGCACGACCAGTACGGCTCGTAACAATCGGTTGCGCAGCTCGACTAAATGCGCGACGAGGGGTTGTTCGTGATCGGTCATTCCGGTTTATCTTTTTCTGCCGCAGTGCCGGGGTTAGAGCCGGGCTGACTGCCATCGGTTGAGCGGTCATCGGCTGAACTTACATTGTTGGAGCGATGCTGGTCGCGAAGCGAGGCAGGGTTCAGGATGTCGTCATTAAGAAACGTCGCGGCAGGGTCTTTGAGTTTCGCTTTCAGTTCTTCCGTGCGAGCCTGACGCTCCAGGTCTTCCTGAAATCCACTGACGGTACGACGAACCCGGCCGACAATTAATCCCAGCGTTCTCGCCGCCTTGGGCAGACGCTCGGGGCCGAGGACTAATAACCCCAGCACGCCGACCACCATCAGCTCCATAAAGCCGATATCAAACATCAGGCTTTATCCTGATCCTTGCTCTTAGTGAACTCAGCATCCTGCTCGGTTGACTGGTTGGTCAGTGCTTCAGGCTTGCTATCGTCGGCGTTCTTTTCCGCTTGTTCATCCGGCTTTTCATTCATGGCGTTCTTAAAACCACGGACGGCACCGCCCAGATCACCACCCATGTTGCGCAGTTTTTTGGTGCCAAAAATCATGATGACGATCGCCAGAACGATCAGGAGTTGCCAGATACTGATACCACCGAGCATGTGTGTTCTCCGTTATTTTTTTGTTCTTGAGGCTTTTTCTTCCAACCCCGACATATTAAAGCGGCGCGCCAGCTCATTGACGACGGCTTCCGGGCGCTCACCGAGGGCACTCAAGGCCACTAAGCTGTGAAACCAAAGATCTGCCGTTTCGTAGATGACGTCTTTATTGTCACCACTGATTTGCGCGTCTTTGGCTGCCAGAATGGTCTCGGTGGCTTCTTCGCCGACCTTTTCCAGGATTTTGTTTAATCCTTTGTGGTGCAGGCTAGCCACGTACGATGAGTCGGGAGCGGCATTTTTACGTGCTTCCAGAATATCACCGAGTTCTTTCAGAATATCGCTCATTACTGTCTCAGTATATGTCACTTGGGTCTTTTATGACGGGGTCGACGTCGACCCACTGACCGTTTTCAAAGACTTTATAGAAGCAGCTCTCACGGCCAGTGTGGCAGGCGATGCCGCCTTTTTGTTCGACCTGCATGACCACAACGTCACTGTCGCAATCGAGGCGTAGCTCATGGAGTGTTTGTACGTGGCCGGATTCTTCCCCTTTGCGCCACAGCTTCTGGCGTGAGCGCGAGTAGTAGATGGCACGCTGCTCTTGCGCGGTTAATTCCAGTGCTTCGCGGTTCATCCAGGCCATCATCAGAATACGGCCGGTTTTGTGATCCTGAGCAATGGCGGGGACTAAGCCATCGGCGTCCCATTTTACGGCGTCGAGCCAAGTCATAGTGTTCACCTTAGTCATGGGCGGAGAATAGCGTACTGGTTAGCCTTTCACCAGCAACCAGAGCAGGCCGGTGGCGGCGACGCCGAGTCCGGCAAATTCAGGAATGCCCAACGCAAAGCTTTGCCACCATAACCCTGCTCCTGAGAGCATGGTCACCACGCCCAACGTCTGATGACGTTTCTGAGCACGCTGTTCAGCCAACGCCGTATTGAGTGCCGAGAGCTGTTCCTGAATGAGAGTCTGGTTTTCGTCCAGGTGATTCAGGCGCGTTAACGCCCCGTGCATCAAGCCTGGTATCTGTGGTGCTTTTTCTATCCAGCTCGGCAGCTGGCGCTTAAATTCTCGCAATGCGGCTTTCGGGCCAAAGCGCTCACGCATCCACTTTTCCAGATAAGGCTTGGCGGTGGTCCATAAGTCCAGCTCGGGGTAGAGCTGACGACCAAGCCCCTCAATGTTGAGCAAGGTTTTCTGCAACAGTACTAATTGTGGCTGCACTTCCATATTGAAGCGGCGGGCCGTGGCAAAGAGCTGTATCAGTACCTGACCGAACGAAATCTCGGAGAGGGGTTTTTCAAAAATTGGTTCGCAGACGCTACGAATCGAGGCCGCGAACTCATGCACTTTGGTCGATGGCGGAACCCAACCAGAATCCACGTGCAGCTGCGCGACTTGATGGTAGTCCTGATTAAAGAAGGCCAGCAGGTTCATGGCCATGTAGTGCAGGTCTTCATCCGTCAGGCTGCCGACAATGCCACAGTCGATGGCAATGTATTGCGGACGGTCTGGATGCTCACGTGACACAAAAATGTTGCCCGGGTGCATGTCAGCATGGAAAAAGCTGTCGCGGAAAACTTGGGTGAAAAAGATCTCAACGCCACGTTCCGCCAGCAACTTCATGTTGGTGTTCTGCGCGTTCAGCTCGTCGATATTAGCGACGGGAATGCCGTAGATGCGCTCACTGACCATGACCTTAGTGCGGGTGTAATCCCAATACACCTCTGGCATGTAGAGTGATTCGCTGTCGAGGAAGTTACGGCGCAGTTGCGTGGCGTTGGAGGCTTCTACCTGCAGGTTAAGCTCGCCATAAATGGTGTGGCGATAGTCTTCGACTACCTCAACCGGCTTTAAGCGGCGTCCTTCGGCAGAGTATTTCACCAGCAGAGCGGCCATAAACTCGAGTAATTGCAGGTCACGCTCAATGGTGTCCTCAATGCCGGGGCGAACGACTTTCACCACGACCTCTTTGCCGGGCGCGGTACTGTCATCGCTCAGCAAGCGGGCGGTATAGACCTGAGCAATGGAGGCGGCCGCCAACGGCTTATCCGAAAACTCAGTGAACATATCGTCGATGCGCTGTCCGAGTTGCTCTTCGATCAGCGCGATGGCCTGTGCCGTTGGAAAGGGGGCAACGTTGTCTTGCAGGTTTCTCAACTCACTGACGATGTCGTCGGGAATCAGATCCGGGCGGGTGGAGAGAATCTGCCCGAACTTCACAAAAATCGGACCCAAGGCTTCCAGTGCCAGACGCAATCGTGCGCCACGGCTGAGCTTGCTCGGCACCGGACTCAGACGCCAGGGCGCCAACCACAACAGTATTCTGATTTTCAGTGGGAGTTGTTCTGTCGGGACCAGCGCATCCAGTCGATAGCGGGTGAAAATAAACAGAATTTTCCAGAGTCGCCAGAGGTTAGCCACGCTTAGTCCTCAGAGTGCTTTGATTGTTCCAGACGGGAAAGGCGTGCTTCCAGGCGGTCAGCAGCAAGCCTCAGTTCATCGACCGAGCGGCTGAATGATGTCAGCAGCGGCGCGGGTGTAACAATTTTCAATTCGTCTTCAAGGTATTCTTTACCGGCGGTGCGGTAGGTGTCGCCCGTGTCTTTGCCCCAGCGCAGCAAGCCGCGTACACCACGTCCCAGCTGGTGAGCGAGGAGACTGCCAGTCAGCGGTTGTACCGCCGCCTCCCAGTCGATATCCAGCGCTTGCATGGTACGGGTCAGGGACAGTGCTAAGTCGGTGTCACCAACGATATCGATCTTGCTGTTGATCAGTGCGTTGGCTTTATCTTCGGCCTGTGACAGCGCCAGAAAGTCCGCCAGTTCGCCACGCAGCGTCACTTCGGCATCGGCCTCGGGTGTCAGGCTTAACGAGACGCCATGACGTTCAAGACGTACATTGACGCGGGTGACGCGCTCAATATCGAGGCTCAGTAAACGCCCTTCTTCCCGAGCGAGGCGCGCCAGAGAGACCGGGTCCTGA
>JAYYHP010000035.1:0-2504 GCA_036148335.1 Pseudomonadota bacterium | reverse complement strand
AAACAGAAAACAGGCTTCAATCAGCTCCAGACCTTTGTTCATCAAGGTGGCGGAATCGACTGAGATTTTTGCTCCCATGGACCAGTTCGGATGAGCAACGGCCTGTGCCGGGGTAACTCCGGTCAGTTCCGACGCCGATTGTCCTCGAAATGGACCGCCTGAGGCCGTAAGTAAAATCTTACGAATGCCTTTGGCTACAAGATCACCGTCGTAATCGTGAGGCATCGACTGGAAAATCGCATTGTGCTCACTGTCGATAGGAAGCAGCGTCGCGCCACCATCGCGAATGGCTTGCATAAACAAAGGACCCGCCATCACCAGGCTTTCTTTGTTGGCCAGCAGTACACGCTTGCCTGCCTCAGCCGCCGCCAGCGTCGGTAAGAGCCCCGCGGCACCAACGATGGCCGCCATGACCTGATCGACCTCAGGGGCTGACGCCACCTCAACCAACGCCTGTGCGCCGCCAAGTACCTTAGTGCTCACATTTTCTGGCAAGGAAGTGCGTAGGTCTTCTGCGGCCTGCTCGTTCGCCATCACCGCAAAGCGCGGAGCATGTTGCAGTACCAGTTCGCGCATGTCGTCGACACTGCGTGACGCTGTGAGCGCGTAGACCGAGTATTTATCAGGATGACGGGAGATAACATCTAAGGTGCTACGACCAATCGAGCCCGTCGCACCTAATACCGTAACCGCTCGTGTCATGCCGCCAGGCTCCACCCCAGCAACATCATCATGAAGGCAAACACAGGCACTGCCGCCGCCATGCTATCGATACGGTCCATCACACCACCATGCCCCGGCAACAGCGAGGAGCTGTCTTTAATACCGCGATGGCGTTTCATCATGCTTTCTACCAGGTCACCCAGTACCGAGATCACCATAGTGACCATAGTAATAGCGAAAATCTTGATGGTGCCCATCATATCCAGAGCCTGAATCTGGCTGTCGACATACCAGCAGGCAAACACCGCCAGCAGCAAGGTCGTTGCAAAACCGCCCCAGAAACCGGCCCAGGATTTGCCTGGGCTGACGTGTGGCGCCAGCTTAGTGTTGCCCCACTTACGACCGGCAAAATAAGCCCCAGTATCGGCGCCCCAGACCACCAGCATGACGTAGATAATCAGCAGGGAACTGTGTGGCTCTTCTTTCAGATGCATAAATCCGACCCACATTGGAATCAGGACACACAATCCAAGGAAAGCGCGAATCACCCGGGCATTCCAGATATCGGTACCGCCCGGGTAGCGTTTCACCAGCGCAAAGGCCACAGTCCACCAGAGTGTTCCTGCGGCCAGAAACCAGATTTTCCATTCGGGATTCACCCGTAAGAAGCGTGCGCTGATGTACAGGCACACAAACACGAAAAAGGCGTACAGAATGCGGCTGTAGCTTTTCTTGTAGCCAGCAATGTTGGCCCATTCCCAGGCGCCCAGAGTCGCAATAATGGCGATAAAAAAGGCAAAGGGTTTCAGTGGCAGGAAGAAGATTCCGACCACCATCACAGGGGCCAGAACCAGGGCCGTAATTACGCGTTGTTTAGTCACCTTGCTGCGATTCCTTGAGCTGGTCATCGGTGCGGCCAAATCGCCGTGTACGGGCGGCAAAGGCAGCGAGTGCTTTTTGATATTCGTCTTCTTTGAAGTCAGGCCAGAGTACGTCGGCAAAATAGAATTCTGCGTACGCGGTCTGCCACAGCATGAAATTGCTGATGCGCTCTTCTCCGCCGGTACGAATCATCAGATCCGGCGCGGGCAAATCATGCAGCCAGGTGTACTGGTGGAACGATTGCTCGTTGATGTCTGAGGGCTGCAGGCGCCCGGCTGCGACGTCTTCAGCCATGCGGCGTGCGGCTTGCGCAATGTCCCACTGCCCACCGTAGTTGGCGGCAATGACCAAGGTCATGGCATCGTTGTTGGCGGTCAGTGCTTCTGATTCTGCCACCAGCCCCTGAATTTTTTCAGAGAAGGCACTGAGATCACCCATGACGCGCAAACGAATGTTGTTCTTGTGGAGCTTTTTGACTTCCCGTTGCAGGGCAACGATAAAGAGTTGCATGAGGGCGCTGACTTCGTTTTCAGGACGACGCCAGTTCTCACTGCTGAAAGCAAACAGTGTCAGGACTTCTACACCGGCACGCGCTGAGGTTTCCACCACAGCACGCACGGCATCGACGCCGGCCTTATGCCCGGCGACACCGGGCATCAGACGTTTTTTGGCCCAGCGATTGTTGCCATCCATGATAATGGCAACGTGCCGAGGGGTACTCCCCTGCGCGGCACCGCTGTCATCAATGCTGGTCGACATACTGTCAGACCTTCATCAGATCTTTTTCTTTCTCGGCCAACAGTGCATCGACCTGAGCGATGTACTTATCGGTCAGCTTCTGCACGTCGTCTTCACCACCGCGGGATTCGTCTTCGGTGATTTCTTTTTCTTTCAGCAGATCTTTGATCGTGCTGTTGGCATCACGACGGATGCTACGCACAGACACACGACCTTTTTCT
>JAYYHP010000034.1:0-7920 GCA_036148335.1 Pseudomonadota bacterium | reverse complement strand
AAACCACCACCAAACCACCAGACCGGGGCTTCGCCGTCTTTTTCGGCGACAAAAAAGCGTACGTTGGCGTGAGACGTTGGGATATAAGGATTTTCTGGGTGAATCACCAGAGACACGCCCATGGCCTGAAAACTACGCCCTTCCAGCTCTGGGCGATTGGCCGTGGCTGAGGCGGGGAGTTTGGCGCCTTTCACGTGCGAGAAGTTCACTCCGCCTTTTTCAATGACGCCGTCCGTGATCACGCGGGTACGACCGCCGCCGGTCAGGGCCATGGGGTTATTGTCGGCACCGCGCTCCCAGGCATCTTCAACAAAGGTCGCACGGCCATCGACGGCTTCCAGCGCGGCACAGATACGATCCTGCAAATCGAGCAAAAAGACTTTTACCGCCGCGATATCGGGCATGGCCTGTGTCATAACGAATCTCCTGTGGGCTTAGCGCAGACGCTCGCCGGTCAAGGTACGGATTTCTGAAGGCTGTTTGCGACCGCCCAGTGCGCCGGGTAGTAAGCAGTTCAAACCATTCGGGAAGTACTGACGCACACGCAACAGACTGCGGGCGGGCTCTTTACCGGCCGGGTTAGCCGAGGTAGACACCAGAGGCCCTGCGGCATCGCACAAACGACGCACGACCGGGTGATCGCTGATGCGAATGGCGAGGCTGTGATGTTCGCCACGCAGCCATACGGGGACATCCTCATGACACGGCAGCACCCAGGTCACCGGGCCTGGCCAGGTAGCGGAGACGGTATTCAGGTCGTCGTCGGAAAGCGGCAATAACCAGTCAGAGAATTGGGCTAACGATGAGCCGACCAGCACCAGCCCTTTGTGTTCGGGACGGCCTTTGAGGCTCAGAATACGACGCACAGCGTCTTCATTGGTCGGATCGCACCCCAGGCCCCAAACGGCCTCAGTCGGGTAAGCAATGACGCCGCCGGCGCGAATACAGCGTACGGCCTGATGCAGGTGCCAAGGGTTCACGGGCTCTTCTCCGCTCTAAAAAAACTGCGGGGAACCCTACAATAAGGGCGCGAGCCCGGCAAGCGGTGGCCGGGCCGGAATGTTATTTACGGACTAAGTGGGCAGGTTCCAGGCGGATAAACAGCTCGCCTTCGCTCTTTTGCAGAAAGCCGTCGTAGCAGGGGTGTTTCAGGTCTTGTTCTTTGCCCGGCAGCCAATGGCCGTCGTTGAATTCCATGATCTGGTCGATGCTGTCCAGCTCAATGGCGTAGGTGCGTTGATTTGCTCGTAGAATCACCACTACAGGTTTGAGCATTTCTTCAAGACGGGCAATAGCTTGCTCGAACAGGCGCAACAGCAACTTTAAGGTGGAGTGACGTTCGTCATCAAGGCGCGACAGGGCTGACTCGCGGGAGCCGTCATCGGCCTGTTTCAGCAGTTCGCTGGCGAGGGCGTGTATGCGCTGATGCGGTGCATCAAACTGACTGAGAATGCCGGCAAGCTCCGTATCATGCGCCCGGTACTGGTCGTACCAGCGTCCGAAGGCGCATTGATGTGGGTCTGTGGCTTTGGTGAATTCGGTGCCGTGGGTCAGGCTGTCTTCTAACGCGCTCATCCAGTCAATGTGGTCCTGGCGGCGTTCTTTGAGTAGCACGATCAGGCGTTCACATTCGGCACTTTGTGAGCCGCTGCCGATCAGAGCGCTGAATTGATACAGGCTGATCTGATCCCCCTGAAAGCTGAACACCTGAGTCAGGCCGTTCTTACCCTTGGGCACATCGTGTGGGTCAATGGCGTCCAGGGTGGTGATGTATTGAATCGCATCCACGGGCAGGGCGTATTTCGCCTGAGATAAATGAAAAGTCAGGTAGCTTCCGGCCACAGAAGGGCGCGGCGCCAGGGCAGCGTCAGACATAACAAACTCCTAATGATTGAGTGGAGTGTAGTTCAGTCTGCGGGCTTCTCCAGCCGAGGCCATGACTGTCAGGTCGGTGGGCAGATTAGTTGGCAGTTCACTTTTTTCGGGCTTAACGTTTGCGGCAATAGCCACCGGGGGCTTGCTCGATCCAGCCATCTAACTCGAGTTGCAGCAGGGCTGGAAGCAATGAGGCAATGGGCTGGCTGCTGCGCAGTGCAATGACATCCACCGGCGTGACGTGGAAATCAATCATACTCACCAGTTGTGGCGGCTCACTGGTGGCTGGCTCTGTCGTCGTGGTCTCAATGGCAAGCTGGGTCGGGATCTCCGCCTTGGGTATCGGGATATCTTGAGCATGTGTGCTCTGCGGTATGGGTGCCGCCTGCATGACCTCCAGAATGTCACTGGCGTTCTCAACCAGCGTTGCGCCTTCACGAATCAGTTGATGCGGGCCGCGCGCCAGCGGATTCGCCACCGCACCGGGCAAGGCAAGCACGTCGCGTCCCTGATCTGCCGCCATGCGTGCGGTGATCATGGTGCCACTGCGTAGATTTGCTTCAACAATCAGTGTGGCCTGACACAGGCCACTGATGATGCGATTTCGCGAGGGAAAATGCCGCGACTGCGCGCCAGTGCCCGGTGAAAATTCCGTCATTAACAAGCCGCGTTGGGCAATCTCGTCTCCCAATGGCCGGTGGCGGCTGGGGTAGATGATGTCGGCGCCCGTTCCCATCACTGCAATGGTGGCTGCCGTAACGTTAGGGTTCATCAAGGCGCCCTGATGTGCGGCGCCGTCGACGCCAAGGGCCAAGCCACTGACCACGGTAACGCCCGCCTCGGCTAACAAACACGCTTGCTGTCGTGTCCACTCCAGTGCCGCGGGCGTCGCACCGCGCGATCCTACTATGGCGAGCATGGGCTTATTCAGGCATTCCAGTTGCCCGCGATACCAGAGAAACGTGGGTGCATCCCGAAGGCTGGCCAGTGCGGGCGGATAATTCGGATCGCCGACGAACAACACGCCCTGACCTTGGCGCTCGACGTTAGTGCGCCATGCCTGTAGCGCGGCAAAGCTGTTTGCCTGATTTGCGGCAAGGTCAGAGGAGTTAGTAGTAGCGTCGGTCAGCCACTGATGCGCCAGTGCCGGGGCAATGCCATGGGCGATCAGATCGTCGGCGCTGGCGTTCAACAGATCGGCAGGATGGGACAGTCGGGAGAGTAATTCATTGATGGCAATGTTGCCGACGCCTTTCAGGTGGCGCAGACGCCACCAGGCGTATAACTGCTCGTCCGTGAGCATAGTGCCTCCAGCAGGAGAACCTCAGAGAGGCTATCAGATGTCAGGGGATTCGAAGTAATCGTTAACCTTCAGTGGGCGCGTGGCGCTCATGACCAATGCGTACGACATTTTGTCGAAAACTCGGAACACCATCATGCTGCCGGCTTCTTCTGCAGGCAGACGTACTTTCTCTTTTTCGACGCGGTCGTAAATCACAGCACCGGCTTTTTTGATCAGCATCACGTGACCCGGCTCAATGCCGTCACGCTCGCCACGGTTCAAAGCGACAACGTCAAACTGGCCGACGTGAGACACACCGTTGGTGACCGCTAGAATCTGACCCGCGATTTTCTGACCCGGAGCTTTCGGGATAAAGCGCGACATCAGGGTGCGGTCTTCGGTCTCCAGCAGACGGTCGCCAATGGCAACCTGCTGGTTGGTTTTTTCCAGCATCAGGGTCAGGACGTCGTTCTCGGTTGAGGAGACTTTCGCCAGACCAATATCGGTGGCTTCCAGACCCAGTACTTCGTCGGTTTCCGGATCAACGTACACCTGTCCTTTACGGAAGATGCCGTAGGCCGCAGCAACGCCCTCGTCGAGGTTGCCGCGTGCGTATACTTTGTGTCCTGCGCCCATCAGCAGTCGGCCTTCGGCACCACTGATCACGTAAGGCGCCACTTCAAGGTCTTCTTTGCTGACAATGCGGTGGTTACGCAGGAAGCCCTGAATGGCATCCATCGGAATTGCAGCAATGGCAGCTTCGATAGGCTCAACACGGGCCGTCGGTGACATTTTTACATCGCCCGGGCTCAGGCGGATGGTGCGAGCGGCTTGCCCACGTTCCATCACGGTAAGACGGCGTTCGCCATCAACGTTAATTAGGCCGATAATGTCGCCAGGGTAAATCAGGTGAGGGTTACGGATCTGGTCGTTCTGATACCAGATATCAGGCCATTCCCAGGCGTTGCCAGTAAAGCGTTCGGCGATGGCCCAGAGCGTGTCACCCTTTTGCACGGTATAGCGTTCAGGTGCGTCTGACTTGAGTTCCAGCGCGCTGACACCGGCCGAAAGGCACATCAAACCTGTAACGAGGAGGCGTTTGATGGTTTTGCTCATCCTGTATTCCCTTTATTATTAGCGTTCAGGGTGACCTTGCATTTGACTGTCACAAAGCCATATTAGCAAGTCACTATCACAAAGTCCCATAAGTACCGCATTTCTCATGGCCATACTAGATATTCTGGAATTTCCGGACCCACGTCTGCGAACCGTGGCACAACCTGTCTCAGAAGTTGACGATCGGGTACGTGCAATCATCGACGATATGTTCGAGACCATGTACGAGGCGCCCGGCATTGGCCTGGCCGCTACTCAGGTAAATATTCACGAGCGCATCATCACCATTGATGTGTCGGAAGACAAAAGCGAACCTCTGGTGTTCATTAACCCAGAGATCACTGTGCTTGACGGTGAAATGGAGACCATGCAGGAAGGCTGTTTGTCCGTGCCGGGTTTCTACGAAGACGTCACCCGCATTGAGCACTGTCTGGTCAAAGCCACCGACCGTAATGGCGAGGCGTTTGAGCTGGAGTGCACTGGTCTTCTGGCGGTATGTATTCAGCATGAAGTTGACCACCTCGATGGCAAGCTGATGGTGGATTACATCTCGCCAATGAAGCGCAACCGCATCAAAGGCAAGCTTGAGAAAAAGCACAAAGCGGAAGCCCGCCAGGGAAAACGCTGAGTTATGGCCTTGAAGATCATTTTTGCCGGTACGCCGGAGTTCGCAGCGGTGCACTTACGTGCATTGATCGACAGCGAACATGAGGTGGTGGCTGTGTACAGCCAGCCAGATCGTCCTGCCGGTCGCGGTAAAAAGCTGCAACCGAGCCCGGTAAAACAGGTGGCCCTTGAGCATGACATCACTGTTTGTCAGCCTCTGAATTTCAAAGACGCCAGCGACGTTGACGCACTGAAGGCCTTTGATGCTGATGTGATGGTAGTGGTGGCTTACGGCTTGCTGCTACCCAAAAGTGTGCTGGATGCGCCTAAGTTCGGCTGTCTGAATGTTCACGCCTCATTGCTGCCGCGCTGGCGTGGTGCGGCGCCGATTCAGCGCTGCATCGAAGCCGGTGACATGGTCACCGGCATTACCATCATGCAGATGGATGTCGGTCTCGACACCGGTGACATGCTGAGTAAAGTTACGACGGGCATTAACCTCGATGACACCGGCGGCCGTCTGCACGATCGGCTGGCGGAAATGGGACCCGACGCTTTGCTGAAGACGCTGGCCGACGTTGAATCCGGCTCATTGAGCCCAGAAGCACAGAACGATGCCGCCGCCTGTTACGCGCACAAACTGACGAAACAGGAAGCACTGCTCGACTGGCACCAGGAGGCCGAAGTGCTGGCCCGCCGGGTCCGCGCCTTCAATCCCTTCCCGATGGCCTACACTCTGTTGGGAGACGAGCGCATTCGTGTGCACGACGCCTACGCCCTGACCAAAGCGACGCAACTGGCACCGGGCACCATTGCCAATGTCAGCGCCGAGGGCATTGAAGTGGCGTGCCACGAAGGTGTGTTGGTGCTGACTCGTCTGCAGCTGGCTGGCAAAAAGCCGATGGCGGTCGCTGACATCATCAACGGTCAGCCGCATCTGTTTCAGCCATTCTATGTACTGGCCTCTGAGGTCTGACCATGACATCACCTTACGGTAACAAACAACCGAGCGCGCTCAGCCCTCGTCATGCCGCCGCTTTAGCGGTTTACTCGGTGATGGCCGGGCAGTCGCTGAATCAGGTATTGCCTGCGCTGGAACCCCGGGTCAGCGCGGATGATCGTGGCTTTTTCCGCGATCTGTCGCTGGGCTCCTGTCGGTGGTTTTTCCGTTTGAACGCCTTGACCAAAATCCTGCTGAAGCACCCGTTTCAGGAGGAAGATCAGGATCTGCACGCCCTATTGATTGTCGGCCTTTACCAGTTGCTGATTCAGGGTAAAGCCCCGCATGCCGCCGTGCATGCCACGGTCGATGTGTGCGAAGAAATGGGCAAGGGCTACGCCAAATCCGTGGTGAATGCCTGCCTGCGCCGTTATGGCCGCGAATACGAAAATCTGTTGCCGCCGCTGGATGACAATCCGGTGACGGCGACCAGTCACCCGAAGTGGTTGGTGAAACTCCTGACCAAAGCCTGGCCGGATCAATGGCAGGCCATTCTGGATGGCAATAACGAGCGCGCGCCCTTGTGTTTGCGTGTGAATCAGCGCCAATTGTCGCGTGAAGATTATCTGGTGTTGCTGGCCGAAGCCGACATTGATGCCCATTGCGGTGTCTACAGTGAGGACGCCATTTACCTCACCGAAAGCTGCGATGTCACTCAGCTGCCAGGATTTGATCAGGGTTTTGTCAGTGTTCAGGACGAAGCGGCGCAACTGGCTGCTCAGTTATTGGCGCCAGCTGATGGCGCTCGGGTGTTGGATGCCTGTGCCGCTCCCGGTGGGAAGACCTGTCATTTAATGGAGCGTGCCGATATTCGTCTGTTGGCCGCCGACGCCGATGCTGAGCGTCTGAAACGGGTGGATGAAAATCTGCAACGTCTGGGGCTGGTGGCCGATGTGGTGTGTGCCGATGTGAGTCAGCCCGGTGACTGGTGGGGCAGTGAGCAGTTTGATGCCATTCTGCTGGATGTTCCATGTTCCGCCACTGGAGTGATCCGTCGCCACCCGGATATCCGTATGTTGCGTCGCCGTGAAGACATTGATGCCTTGGTCGAAGTGCAGCAAACCTTGCTGACTCAGGCCTGGGCCATGTTAAAGCCGGGAGGCCGCCTGTTATACGCCACCTGTTCGGTGTTGCCTCAGGAAAACAGTGATCAGATTGTTAAATTTGTGGCTGGCCACGATGATGCTGAGCTGGTTACACTGGACAAACCCTGGGGATTCGCATGCAATGCCGGGCGACAGATGTTCCCAACCGCCGGTGGGCACGATGGGTTTTACTACGCACTGTTAAGCAAACAGCAGTAAGCGGCGACATAGCGAGCAGATATGAAGATTATTATCCTTGGCGCAGGGCAGGTCGGGGGCACGCTGGCAGAGAATCTCTCCAGTGAGAAAAACGATATCACCATCATTGATACCGACACGGAGCGTTTGCGTGAACTGCAGGATCGCATCGACGTAAAAACCGTGTTCGGGCATGGCTCGTTTCCCCATGTATTGCGTGACGCCGGTGCCGACGATGCCGACATGCTGGTGGCGGTCACCAACTCCGACGAGACCAACATGGTCGCCTGTCAGGTGGCGTACACCCTGTTTCGCACGCCGAGCAAAATCTCCCGTATTCGCTCCAACGCTTACCTGAAACAAACCGATCTGTTTACGCCGGATGCCTTTCCGATTGATGTTCTGATTTCGCCCGAGCAGGTGGTGACGCAGTACATTCGTCGGTTGTTGGAATTCCCGGGCGCGCTGCAGGTGCTCGACTTTGCCGATGGTCGGGTGCAGCTGGTGGCTGTGAAGGCCTACTACGGCGGCCCGCTGGTAGGACAGGCGATTTCGACCTTGAAAGACCATTTACCTCAGGTAGAAACCCGGGTAGCTGCGATTTTTCGTCGTAATAAAGCGATCGAGCCGACCGGCGATACCATCATCGAAGCCGACGATGAGGTCTTCTTTATTGCCGGTCGTGAGCACATTCATACCGTCATGAGCGAGCTGCGCCGAGCCGAAGACTCGTACAAGCGCGTCATCATTGCCGGTGG
>JAYYHP010000033.1:0-22784 GCA_036148335.1 Pseudomonadota bacterium | reverse complement strand
CATCAGATTGCTCTTCACCTGATTCACGCTCTTAGAGCGGAACAGCCAACCCAGCAACGGAATATCGCCTAACAGCGGTACCTTGCTGACCACCTCACGCACGTCGTCACGGATCAGACCACCCAGCACGATGGTCTCACCGTTATCAGACAGAATCATGGTTTTGATCGAACGCTTGTTCGTAATCAGATCAGCACTGCCCGCAACGGTGGTATTTGATACCGATTCCGCGGTGGCTTCTACTTCAAGGCGAATGGCTTCACCATCATGAATGTGAGGAATCACTTTCAATGTCACACCCACGTCCTGGCGGTCAATGGTCGTGAACGGATTGCTGTTAGTACTGGAGGCCGTCTGGCCGGTCACAAACGGCACGTTCTGGCCCACGACAATTTCGGCTTCCTGGTTGTCCAACGTCATAATGCTTGGCGTCGACAACAGGTTGGTCGATGAATCGCTTTTCAGTGCTTGAATAATCATGCCGAAATCGATATCACCACCGGACTCTTTAAAACCGCCGATGGTAAGACCAGAGCCAATGGCACTGGCGTAATTCTGCGTCGCAACGCCCGTCGCGATGGTAGCTAAATCGGGACCGGCGTTATTAAAGTTCGTACCAGCGATCGGTGCATCCAGGTCACCCCGCGCCCACTGAACGCCTAAGGCATCGCTGACGTCTCCCGTGACTTCCACGATGGCAGATTCAATCAACACCTGAGCACGGCGTACATCCAGCGACGCCACCAGCTCCTGCACCTCTTTCATGATGCTCGGTTCTGCACGCACCACCAGAGCGTTCAGCTCTTCGTCGGCATGAATGCCTACATCGCCTTTCACTTTCGCTTCTTCACCGCTGCCCGACTCACCCATCAGGTTCTTCAGCATATCGGCCAGCTTAGTAGCGTCGGCGTATTGCAGGCGAATGACCTGGGCGCTGCCGCTGAAGTACGAAGGCTGATCCAGTTGCTCGATCAGCCCACGAATACGCTCTCGCGCGGTTTTTTCGCCTTTAATAATTAAGCGGTTGCTGCGCTCATCTGCCACCACGCGAATGCTGCCCGCGGTGTTGTTATTGTCGGCGTTGCCCTGCGATACCTTGGACGGGTCCAGGCTTTGCAGCATAGTCACCACGTTACCAACCCAGGCTTCCTTCAACTGAATGACTTCCAGTTCTTCAGAGCCAGAGCGATCCAGACGGTCGATGATTTCTTCAATACGATTAATGTTGATCGAGTGATCCGAAATAATCAGCGCGTTGGCTGACTTCACACCGGCGAGATGCCCGTATTTAGCAACCAATGGTCGCAGAATCGGCACCAGGTCCAGTGCCGGTGTGTTTTTAATCATGATGACTTTGGTCAGCAGCTCCTGGCTGTCCACCGCAGCACGAGCGTCAAGAGAACGACCAGCCTGCTTCACATCATTCTGCTGAATCACCAGCGTCACGTCGCCAGCGGGCACCGCGGCCAGACCATGAATCTGCAGCACTGACAGGAAGAGCTCGTACACGCCCTCTTCGTTCATCGGCTCAGACGACAATACGCTGACCTTACCTTTGACCCGCGGGTCGAGCACAAAGCTCTTACCGGTAATATCGGCGACCTGACTGATGAATGCCTCTATGTCCGCATCCTTCAGGTTAATCTGCCAGCTTTCCTCTGCCTGCAGTGGCAATACCACACTGACCATCAGCATCATGGTCAGTAGCCAACGTCTGAACATCATCAGTTCCGAGCTCCAAAACTCTGGTTAATCATGAAACGGCTGTTACCGCGCTGCACTTCAATCTGAGCGCGACCGTCCTGCATTACCTGATCAAGCAATGCCTGATCGGACCCTGCGTCTCCTAATTGCTGTCCGTTAATCGACAACAATACGTCACCTTTCTTCATACCTGCTTTCAGCAGGATGGAGTTGCCGGTCACGCTGTATCCTTCGCCCACACCAATCGGTGACAGACCCAAACCTTCAATCACGGCCTCAGGCGATTGGGCCGCCGCCTCGCTGGCGATACCCATAAAATCTGACGGTCGACGAATGCGACTGAAACGATCGCGTAAGTCAGCGGCCTTAGCGGCGCGAACATCACGTGGATCTGGCTCCGCGGCTCGCGCCGACACACCCACACCTCGGCTGGAGAACTCCTCAAACTTCAGGGTCTCCAACTTGCCGGCCGTATCAAGAATCACTTTATCCGGGTACACGCCCGATAATTTGGTACGCCCCTGCACCGTATCACCGACTCGGTAGAAATCCCCTTTGCCGCCTTTCTGCGCAATGATGGCACTGGACATTTCCGCTTCGCTGGCTTGCATCACGCCCAACAACTCAAGACGTAAGCGCGTATCCGGCGCATCGATTTCTTCGGCGACTATCACGGGCTCAGCACCGACTTCACCAAACAAATGCACACTCGCCGTGCTCAATTGTGGTGCTGACGCGGTTGCCGCACCACTCAAGGACAATGGGTTAAGCACCACAGGCTCAGGGGCCACAATCGCCCACACCAACCGCGCCAGTAACCAAGCGGTCAGTAATGTCAGCAGCAGATACGCAACGCGTTTCAACCAACGCTGCCAGGGCAAAAGTTCAACCGGAGAATTCACAACCGCAACCATTTCTCATCCAGGCGCTCAGGTTATAGAAACTTCTGTGACACTTCAAAAATAACCGTGTCAGCATCCGCGTCTTTATCAGGCCAGCTCTGCCCGGCGATATCGACCGCCCGGCGCAATACTGACACCCCACCCCAGCCATCCGGCTGCATATATAAAGTACCCAGAGGCTCACCGGCATCGGTAATGACGGGCACGCGCACAACATCGCCATCCATACGCAACTCGGCAATTAACATGGGTAATTCAGTGGCGATGCTCTGACGCTGTACGTGCGCATTCACCTGACCACCGGAATACACCAGTCGACCACTTGCATCGTCGATGCGTCGGTCATTGATGGAAACGTCGGCGTTGATATCGGACAACGTAAAGTCACCGTCCAGCTGGGCGCTCATCTGTGCCATCAGCGGCGCCAGAGCCGCGGCATCGAGGTAACCGTTCACGTTGGTCAGTTGAACCTGATCCGGCATGCCCTGATACAGGCCACCCAAGTCCGCCTGCCCGGTCAGGCGTAACGCTTCACCATCGGCATTCAGATTAAGACTGACATTGCCTCGCAGCAGCGCCCACGGCGATAAAGTCCAATGCGCCGCTACTGTCCCCATGCGCGGGGCATTGATCTGCGCTTCACCCGACCACAGGGTGCCGGTTGGCTGCTGAATCTGAAACGGGAGTTGGCGAGCCATCGGCTCAGCGTAGCGCCAGACGAAGTGCAGTGGCGTTGTCGCCACCAGAAATAAAACGAAGGCCAGCGTCCCCAGCAGGAGATACCACTTTGCGGCCCAAACGGCTCGAAGCATAAGAATTCTGTCTGTCCCTGGTTGGCTGGCGTGTCCTTACCCTGTGTCTGTCCAGTCTGCGACCGTATAGTCAATCGACGATCACTGTCGACAAGCGAGGGCTGAACAGCACTGCCAGCATGATTAAGCGGCTTATTCTACCTACCAGAGGGGTAAAAATTAATCGGTGTTTTGGTGTACGGCGTAAATATTGGTCATCAGTTACCGAACTGGCAGCAACAATAACACTCAAATATGACAGATAATTAACAGCGCTGCACAGATCATGACCCTGAAGGCCACGATAGGCCAAGTCGCGCCATTAACGCCACATCTCCTTCGACCAGGCGCCATTTTTGCGCTCGCGTCAGCTGCTTCACCTGACGCTCTGCGCGCAAGGCGTCGCCCTGTTCACCGGCAACGGCGTAAAAGCGCAACGTCAGGGGCCCACGTCCACGCAGAGATCTGGCCGCTCGCGCACCGCCACTGGCATGCTCGCGAAAACGACGTTCTACATCCAATGTAACGCCGCAATACAACGTGCTTTGTGCCGTTTCAATCAGGTAGAGATACCAGTGCGATTGTTGGGGTGCTTGTTCTGTCACACGCTCATGCCGTATGGTTGATTATCGTCGGTTGTCTGCTGTCACAGCCCGTCATGGTGGTCGACATAGCACCGCCCTTCTCCGGCTGAAGGCGCCAGCCAAGCAACCGTATTACAACAACAGGAGTCCCCCATGAGTGATCAGGGGCTGGTTGTCACCCACCAACTGACGTTGCCGTGGTCGGACATCCAGTTAAAGGCCATCCGCGCTCAAGGCGCCGGCGGCCAGAACGTAAATAAAGTCTCGTCAGCCATTCATCTGCGCTTTGATGTTCGTCGCGCACGATTACCAGATCCGGTCCGTGAGGCCTTGCTGTCGCTGGACGATCAGCGTCTGTCGCAGGATGGCGTATTAATCATCAAAGCCCAACGTTTCCGTACGCAGGAAAAAAATCGTGAAGATGCACTGCAACGTCTGGCTCAGTTGATTCGTCAGGCATTGCACAAAGACCGTCCGCGCATTGCCACGCGTCCCACGCGGGCGTCACAGCGACGACGCATGGATCAGAAGTCACAGCGTTCTCAGGTCAAGGCCATGCGAGGCCGCGTGCGCGACTGATTGCAACGTCAACGGCCGATCGACAAACATAGTCTCTGGCTGTTACGCGCCGCGGCGCTGTTTGCGGATCAGGGCATACGCCATCTGAATGTCCTGAGCCTTCGCCTTCGCCCGTTGTAAGGCCTCCTCACTGACGCCCTGCGCCTGCAGTTTGTCCGGGTGGCATTCGCTCATCAACTTACGAAACGCCCGTTTGATGTCGGCATCGGAGGCCTGCTCCGACACGCCCAAGGTGCGATAGGCCGCCGCGAGAGCCGCATCGGCGGCACGTTGTTTGGAGGATTTAAACGGCACGGACTTCGATGCCTTACCCCGGGTTCCCGCTTTTTTATGCGAGCCATCAGCTTTTTTATTGGAGCCATCAGCCGTCCATAAAGAGCCGTCAGCCGTCCATAGAGAGTCGTCACTCTGCCGGTACAGCTGCCAGTAATACTGCCAGGGCGACCATCCCAGAGCCTCGGTGACAGCCTTAATCACTTTACGCTCGGCACGACAAACCGGCTTGTCCGCCCGTGCAAATTCAATCAGGCTGCGCACCACACGCTCCTGCTGTGCCACGGGCAGAGTGCGCTCCCACAGTGTCAGGTCCTGACTCAATTGATAGCCTGATGACTTACCCTCGCTGAACTGGCGAATCGCCATCTGACGACGATCATCCGTCAGTTCAAGCTGGCGCATCAGCGCATTGGCCGCCTCGATTTCCTGTTCATTCACACGACCATCGGCCTTCGCCAGATGCCCCATCACCCGAAACAGTGCGGTGGTATGTTCCGCCGACAAGCGACCCGGCGGACCCAGTCGGGATTTTTCGATCACCCGGTCAAACACATGACCAGCAATGGCTCCCACGACCAGTCCAAACGGACCGCCGCCGATAAAGCCGATGGCCGCGCCACAGGCTTTGCCTGCCCACACCCGGTTATTATTACTCAGCGGTTTCATGAACAACTCCCGGTTAACTGTTGTTCCAGCGCACGCAAGCGCTGAGGCGTGCCCACATCAACCCATTGATCAGCCAAATGAGACCCGCTCATACGTTGCTGAGCCATGGCTTCTCGCAACATAGGTGCTAAAGCAAACGCCGTATCCGGGGCATGTTGCGTTGCTGTTGCCTGCTGCCACATTGCCGGCGACAACACGCTGATACCGCTAAACGTCAGCCCTGGATGATCAACAACGATCCCGTCAGATAACGAAAAATCCCCCTGCGGATGATGCTCAGGGTTATCGACCAGCCACACATGACCCAGATCCTGCGGAGCAGTAAGCTCGACATTCAGCGCCGTACGGTAATCCCAATCCGTCCAGACATCGCCGTTAATCAACAGAAACGGCGCATCACCCAAGACGGGTAATGCCTGACGAACACCGCCGCCGGTTTCTAACGCGTGGGTTTCCCGGGAATAGTGAATCCGGATACCCCACTGTGAACCATCGCCCAACTCAGCCTCAATCATATGGCCAAGGTAAGCATGATTGATCACCACATCACGAACGCCCGCCGCGGCCAGCTTTTCAAGGTGATGCACAATCAACGGTTTACCGGCCAATGGCAGCAGCGGCTTGGGGCAGTGATCCGTCAGAGGCGCCATACGGGTTCCACGACCGGCGGCCAATATCATGGCTTTCATGCAGGTAAACGCTCCAGCGCAGGCAGGAAGTCATTGTCCATCCAGTCACATAATGGTGCGAACTCATCGTATCGACCGGCAATCTCACGCAGGTACTGACAGGTGTTCGGGATATCTGCCAAATACCCGGACTTTCCATCGCGCAGGTTCAGGCGTGCAAAAATACCGGCGGCTTTCAGGTGTCGCTGCATCCCCATTAAGTCAAATGCGCGCTCAAACTGAGGCTGTGTCATGTGCTTACGGATATCCTCCGGCAAGCTCGTATAAAACTCGTTGACCAATGCGGCCACCGGCTCGTCTGGCCAGCGCACGTAGCAATCACGCAGCAACGACACCAGATCGTACGTCAGAGGACCGACGACCGCGTCCTGAAAATCAATGACGCCGAGTCGACCGTCCGGGCAGAGCATCAGATTGCGCGAATGATAGTCGCGATGCACCACCACCTGAGGCTGAGCCAGAGCAGAGTCAATTAAGGTCTCCGCTAACGCTGAAAACCACTGCCGGATAGAATCCGTGATGGGTAACTGCAACTGACGCTCGCACAACCAGTCGGTAAAGAGCGCCATCTCCTGCATCAGCAACGTGCGGTCATAGGCGGGCAGATGTTCCGTCGGGAGACGTTGAATAGCACGAAGTTCGGTCAGCGCCGGGCGATACAGTGCACAGATATCCGCGTCCGGAGCGTGCAGCGCTGGCCACAGTAACGCATCGCCAAAGTCTTCGAGCAGCATAAAACCCTGAGCCTCATCCAAGGCCAAAACCGCAGGCACATGCACACCACCGGCACGCCAACGCTGCGCGATGCTGACAAAACGGGGGTTGTCTTCTTTATCGGGTGGCGCGTCGACACAAATCCATTGCTGAGCGTCGCCCGTCTGACTGTGATAATGCAAACGGAAGTAGCGACGAAAGCTGGCGTCACCAGACACCACTGCCAGCTCGGCAGCGGCATCCAGCCCACATTGTTGTTGAATCTGATTAGCAGCCCAGCGTGCGAGGGAATCACGTCGCTGATCCATACTGGCCTCTCGGTGTCAGTCGTTCTAGAATTGGGCGCCGGAATGCACCGGGAGCGGCCCGTAAAAGCCGTTTACGATAACACACTTCATTCGGGAATCGCGTTTGCCGCTCTCTCTGTCAGCCTTTATCCATCGCCACCGGCAACCTCCAAACTCGGAAGCTATTTTTGCCCCCGATGCGAGTTCTACGATCGCACGCCGTCATCATGGGCTCGGCCGAACTGGCTGGAGCGCCCTTCTGGCAATGGTCTGCATCTACAGCGTCCCGACGGTCGCTCAATCGGATGCGTACGACTTCACCCAGTTAGGCTGGACACCCAGAGCGCAACTGACGCCAGAGCTGCAACAGACCTTACCGGATTTCTGCCGCGGCACGTATGTCGCCAACGACGTCACCGCCCTGAATTCCGAGCGCATCGAAGCCGAAGCAGACGAAGGGCAACTGGCTGGTAACGGCGCCATCGACTTACAGGGCGACGTCGTATTTCGTCGTGCCGATCAGGTTCTGTTCAGCGATGCCGCGCACTGGGAGCCTGACGCGCGCCAGGCCGAATTCGTGGGCAACGTGCGACTGCTGACTCCTACCATGTCACTGGCAGGCCACCAGGCGGCGGTGGATGACGCTGCCAATACCGTCGAATTAAATCGCAGCGCCTATGTGATTGCCGAGCGACACCTACGTGGCAGTGCCCGCAGCGTCAGCTCCCCAAGCGACCAGATTCTTGCCATGGAAGGTGCCACTCTGACCTTCTGTGAACCCGGCGAGAATGATTGGGACATTGCCGCCCACGAGCTGACGCTCGATCAGGAATCCGGATTTGGTACGGCGTGGCACAGTCGCCTGCGCATCGCTGGCGTGCCGGTGTTGTACCTACCGTATTATCGCTTTCCGATCGATGACCGACGCCTGACCGGCTTTCTCGATCCGACCATCAGCATCAATGGCGAAGCACAAGCAGAAGATATTCAGATCCCTTTTTACCTGAATCTGGCGCCGAATCTTGATGCCACCATCACCGCCCATCATGTACTGGATCATGGTCTGCTGTGGGAAAACCAATTGCGCCACAAAACCCAATGGACTGGTGACGGCGAAATTAACTACGGTTTCCTCAACCGCGATGCCGAAACCGGCGAAGAGCGTTCGCTGCTGAATATCGAGCAACATGGCCGCTGGGGACGCTACTGGCAGCACGACTGGACCTACTCAAAAGTCAGCGACCTTGATTACTTCCGCGATATGAACCCAACCGCCGCCGTGGACCGCACCACACATCTGCCACAGCGCGGCACCATTCGCTATCAACGCGACAGTTTTCAGGGAACGGCATTACTGGAAAGCTTTCAGACTACCGATGAAGACATTGCGCTCAGCAGCCGCCCTTACCGTCGCCTGCCGCAAATCCAGTTGAACTACGAGCCCTCACTCACCGAACAACTGACGCTGTCACAAACATTGGAAGCCACCCGTTTCAATCGGGTCAGCAGCGCCGTCATTAATGACAACCTGCAAACCCTGAGTGGTCGCAACGCCCTCAATGGTGATCGTTTTGCCTCCGACACACGGTTAGAGTACGCAGTAATCAAGCCTTATGGTTTCTTAACGCCAGCGTTGGATTATCGCCACCGTAGCTATCGCCTGTATGACGATACCGCTGCGACAGAAACCACAGAAACGGACACTCGCCCAACCATCGCCAGTGCTCGTGCCAGTATTGATGGTGGTCTGTTCTTTGAGCGTGAAACCGAAGGCTTTGGGGCTGCATACACACAAACACTCGAACCCCGGCTTTTTTACGTATACAGCCCTTATCAGGCCGATCAGGAGTTGATCCCGGCGTTTGATACTAAGCTTACCAGCGTGAGCTTTAATAGCCTGTTCACTGGCGACCGCTTCACTGGTAATGACCGACTGGCCGATCTCAACCAGCTCAGCACCGGTCTGACCACACGCTACCTGCGCGACGATGGACTCGAGCAGCTCCGGGCTTCTATAGGCCGCATCTGGTACTTCGAAGACCGCCGCACCAACATCAATACCTCCGACAGCAGTCTGCTGACGCGCGGTACGTCTAGTGTGCTTGCCGACATTGAATGGAACCCAAGCAGCGATTGGTCGGTCTTTAGTTTTACCGAGTGGGACCCGTATCAGAATTACGCGCGTCAGCAACGCCAGGGCGTACGCTTTCGCAATGAACTGAATCGCATGCTCAGTATCAGTAGCACCCAAACCGACAACCGCGACCCCGACAGCGGAACGCAGTACACTACGCATCAGGTAGACACCGGCGCGTTCTGGTCGCTCACCGACCGCTGGGCGGTGTTCGGGCGCCTGTTACGTGACATCAATGCCTACGAGCCTGACGCACGCCGCCCGGAAAGTCCGATACTGGAGTCTTTAGTTGGTTTCGAGTTTCAGAACTGCTGCTGGCGTATGCAACTCATGTATCGGGAAACGTCACCACGAGATACCAGTGGCGGCGATTTCACCACAGAAAAACGTTACAGCTGGATGTTCAGCTTCCAGCTTAAAGGCCTGACTACTCTTGGCAGCGGCTCTGATGACCTGCTGTCTGAAAGCATCTACGGATATTCAAGACGCCAATACCATGACTATTAAACGTACTTTATTTCTGGCCGCCGCTCTGTGCCTGAGCAGCCTCACCCACGCCGCCCCGCAGTTGCTGGACCGCGTGGTCGCGGTGGTTGATGACGACGTCATCATGGAAACCGAGCTAACACAGCGTATGGACACCGTGCGCGTGCAGAACAAAGAAAACGATCTGCCAGACAGCGCTACGCTGCGTGAGCAGGTGCTGGAACGTATGATCACCGAAAGCATTCAGTTGCAGATGGCCGACCGCGCTGGTATCCGCATCAGTGAATCGCAACTGGACGACGCCATGTCACGCATTGCCGCTCAGAACAACATGACTCTGGCGCAGTTCCAGCAGGCCATGCTGAGCGAAGGCGTGTCCTTTGCCTATGCGCGCCAACAGATCCGCAAGGAAATGCGCATCAGCCGTGTGCAGCAATATCAGGTGGGTGAGCGTATCCAGATCACCGATCAGGACGTTGATTACTTTCTTGCCTCCGACATTGGCCGCATGGCCTCCGCCGCTGAATACCGCCTGCGCCACATTCTGATCGCCGTGCGTTCAGGCGCCAGCACTGATGAATACAAGGCCGCCGAGAACAAAGCCATGCAACTGGTTGATGACCTGCGTAACGGCGCTGAATTCGCCCGCGTGGCCATGGCCGAATCACAGGGCCGCACCGCACTTAATGGCGGTGATATGGGTTGGCGCAAAGAAGCGCAACTGCCTTCTCTGTTTGCCGACATTGCCCCCGCCATGCAGGTGGGTGATATTTCAGACCCGATCCGCACCGCCAGCGGTTTTCACATTATTCGCCTGGACGACAAACGCGGCGGCGCAACCAAAGTGATTGAACAGGCGCAGGTACGTCACATCCTGATCCAGACCAACGAAGTCCGGGATGAAGATCAGTCAAAAGCCTTAATAGACCAACTTTATGACCGACTGCAGGCAGGCGCCGACTTCACCGCCTTGGCAAAAGAATACAGTGACGATCCGGGCAGCGGCGCCAGCGGCGGCGACCTGGGTTGGGTCTCACCGGGCGACATGGTGCCTGAGTTTGAAAACGCCATGATGGCCACAACCACCGGAGCCATCAGCGCACCGCTGCGCAGTCAGTTTGGCTGGCACGTATTGCAGGTGACCGATCGTCGTGATGCCGACATTGGCGAAGAAGTACAACGCAATCAGGTTCGCCAGATGCTCTACGGTCGTCGCTTTGAAGAAGAACTGCCGATCTGGTTACGTAAAATTCGCTCCGAAGCCTACGTCGACGTCAAGGAACCTGCATGACCCTGCGCCTTGCCATTACCGCTGGTGAACCGGCGGGCATCGGCCCTGACCTGTGTCTGGCCATTGCTCAGCAAGCGCACGAACATGACATCGTCGTCATTGCCGACCCCGAGCTACTGACGCAGCGGGCTCAGCAACTGGGCGTGTCCGTCAAGGTGGTGGAGGCCGATATCGAGCAACCGCCACAGCCCTCGCAAGCCGGCGAATTACGCGTAGTGCCTGTGACCTGCCGAGCCCCGGTGATTGCGGGGAAAACCGATCCCGCCAATGGTCCGTACGTGCTTGAAACGCTGGATCTCGCCGCGCGCGGCTGTCTGGATGGACGCTGGCATGGCATCGTCACGGCGCCCGTTCACAAAGGTGTGATTAACGACAGTGGTGTCAGCTTCAGTGGCCATACCGAGTTTTTCCGCGACCTGTGCGAAGTCAAAGAAGTGGTCATGATGCTGGCCACGGAAGACCTGCGAGTCGCACTGGTCACCACGCACCTACCGTTAAAGGATGTTGCCGCCGCCTGCGATGGCCCGCGCATTGAGCGTGTCAGCCGGATTCTGCATCAGGATTTACAACGGTATTTTGGCGTCGCCACCCCCCACATTCTGGTGGCAGGTCTGAACCCTCATGCCGGTGAAGACGGCCATCTTGGACGCGAAGAAATCGACGTTATCATTCCGGCCCTTGAGCGTCTGCGAGAGGAAGGTCTGAACCTCACTGGCCCGCTGCCCGCCGATACCCTGTTTACGCCGAAACATCTCGATGGCGCCGATGCGGCCCTCGCCATGTATCACGATCAGGGCTTACCGGTACTGAAATTCCACGGCTTCGGTCGTGCCGCTAATATTACGCTGGGGCTGCCCATTGTGCGCACCTCAGTCGACCATGGCACTGCGCTGGATCTCGCCGGCAGCGGTAATGCTGATGCTGGCAGTCTGCGCACCGCGCTGGCCGTTGCCGCGACCATGGCCACTCATCAACACAAGAGACCCGAAGCATGAGTCGACACACTCCCAAAGCTCAGGGCCACAAAGCGCGTAAACGCTTCGGTCAGAACTTCCTGCACGATCAGTACGTGATCGGCAAAATCGTCAAAGCCATCCACCCGAAAGCAGATCAGTGTCTGGTCGAGATCGGCCCGGGAATGGGGGCACTGACGGAGCCCTTGCTGGAAGCCTGCGGCAAGCTCAACGTGGTCGAGCTGGACCGAGACCTGATTCCGATTCTGCGCACCAAGTTTTTTAATTACCCGGACTTTCATATTCATGAAGGGGATGCACTCAAGTTTGATTTCAGCACCCTGCTCGAGCCGGGTCAGCAACTGCGTATCGTAGGTAACCTCCCCTACAACATTTCAACGCCGCTGATTTTCCATTTCCTGAGCCACCATACGCTGGTTCAGGACATGCACTTTATGTTGCAGAAAGAAGTGGTGGAGCGTCTGGCCGCGACACCGGGCTCAGGCGATTACGGACGCCTGTCGATCATGGCGCAGTACTTCTGCAAGGTAGAGCCGCTGTTTATCGTCGGCCCCGGGGCCTTTAACCCACCGCCAAAAGTCGACTCTGCCATTGTGCGACTGGTGCCTTACGATGAACTTCCGCACCCGGCACGCAATCATAAGGTACTGGAGCGCGTGGTCCGCGAAGCCTTCAGTATGCGCCGTAAAACCATCCGCAATACGTTGAAGAATCTGATTGATGCGGCCACGCTGGAATCCCTCGGTATTGATACCGGCCTGCGCCCTGAAAACCTGTCGCTGGCGCAGTACGTCACCATCGCCGACAAAGTCAGTGAACTGCAGGAGGACGCATGAGCGTAGAGAATCAGGTGGATGTTCAGGTCTCGCCGGAGTATCTGGCCGAGCAGTCCATCCCCGAAGATGATCGGTTTGTCTTTGCGTATCACATCCGCATCCACAACGGCGGAGCGCAAGCGGCGACACTGCGCACCCGTCATTGGTTTATTGCCGATGGCAACAATGACGTTCAAGAAGTCAAAGGCGAAGGCGTGGTCGGCGAACAGCCCACCATTGAACCGGGCGAAACCTACGAGTACTCCTCAGGTGCCGTGCTTTCGACTCAGGTCGGCAGCATGCGTGGCTACTACGTGATGGAAGCCGACGATGGCACCCTGTTTCATGCCACCATCCCCGTCTTTACGTTAGCCTCGCCCAACGCGCTGAACTGATGGCTACCTACGCAATCGGTGACCTGCAGGGCTGCTTTGAACCCCTTGCCCGCCTGCTGCATAAAGTGAACTTTGACGCCTCACAGGATTACCTGTGGTTCGCGGGCGACCTGGTCAACCGGGGGCCTGCCTCATTGGAGTGCCTGCGCTTTATCCGCAACCTCGGGCACCGCGCCAAAGTCGTACTGGGTAACCACGACCTGCACCTGCTGGCGATGGCTTACGGTCACAGCAGCGCCAAACGCAGTGATACCCTCGATCAGGTGCTCAACGCCCACGACGCCGATGACCTCCTCGAATGGCTACGCCACCAGCCGCTGGTGCATTACGATGCTGCCCGCAACTGGTGCATGAGCCACGCAGGCCTGCCCCCCATGTGGTCAGCGCGTAAAGCACAGGTCTTATCGCAGGAAGTGGAATTTGCGCTGCACCATACCCCGGATGCCTTTTTTGCTCAGATGTACGGCAACACGCCCGACCTTTGGGACAAGCACCTGACCGGGGCCGACCGCCTGCGCGTCATCGTCAATTACCTGACCCGCATGCGGTTTATTTCTAAGGATGGTCGTCTTGAGCTAACGTCAAAAGAAAGCGTAGGTTCGCAACCGCAGGGCTTTCTGCCGTGGTTTGAACACCCGCGACGCAAAGCCGCCGACACGCGCCTGTTGTTTGGTCATTGGGCGGCCTTACAGGGCAAGGTTGAGACGGCCAATGTGTTTGCGTTGGACACCGGATGCGTCTGGGGCGGTAAGCTGACCGCGCTACGACTCGAAGACAGTCAACGATTCAGTGTGCCGGCGACGGCCGGATAATCAGATTTTCAGGAGATTCGAATGAGTTTTACATGTATCAGCGCCAACGATGCCAAAGCGCTGTTGGATAACGACGACCTGTCCATTGCCGATATCCGCGATGGCATGGCCTACGCCATGGGGCACATCAAAGGCGCCTCACACGTCGATAACAGTTCGCTCGAGGGCTTTATGGCCCATGCCGCAAAAGATGCTCCCTTACTGGTGTGCTGCTATCACGGCAACTCCAGCAAAAGTGCAGCGGACTTCTTCGCAGATCAGGGCTATCAGGAGGTCTACAGCCTCGATGGTGGCTATGAAATGTGGAAAGTGGTTGCACCAGAGTTGTGCGACGTCTGACGTCCAACCACATCCCACGAGAGGCAACGCCTTGCTTGCCTCTCTTTGTTGCCTGTTATAGTTACACCTACGCACACTCTATTACCCAGCCTGACACTGTCGTAGTCTACGCCCTGTCGACACACTACTGAGCTGTTCTCCCCCCCCTAGTCTCAACCCCTGTCTCCATCACGGTTGTTGGCAGGGATTTTCTGCCGTAGACCACATTTCTGAATCCGCTGTGCCAATCCTTGTAAACGTGTCTTTGATCACATTGATCAGCGGATAGCGGTGCAACTGGGCACGCGCCGTGCATACTGTTAAAAACAGTGTCAAAGAATTATTCCCATCAGGAAAATTCGCTGGCTACTCTTTACTGAACAGGGCCATACTGGTCCCACTAAGAAGAAAGCATCACAGGGTTTTATGTAACAGATTCAAACTTCGGACAACCGATAAGGGGCACACCATGAGCGTATTCAGCCGTTTTCAGGAACGCTATCGCGACACACAGGAAGAGGTCATGAGCCTTCAGGACTTTCTTGAGCTGTGTAAACAGGATCCCACCGTTTATGCCTCTGCGGCAGAACGTATGTTAATGGCGATCGGTGAACCCGAAATCGTCGACACCTCCAAAGACTTGCGCCTCAGCCGCATTTTTTCCAACAAAGTCATCAAGCGCTATCCGGCCTTCTCCGAGTTTTATGGCATGGAAGAAGCGGTCGAGAACATTGTGTCTTATTTCCGCCACGCCGCGCAGGGACTGGAAGAACGAAAACAGATTCTGTATCTGCTCGGCCCAGTGGGCGGTGGTAAGTCGTCGTTGGCAGAGCGCTTAAAAGAACTGATTCAGCGGGTACCGTTTTACGCCATTAAAGGTTCACCGGTGTTTGAATCCCCCTTAGGACTTTTCGACCCCAACGAAGACGGCGCCATTCTCGAAGAAGACTACGGTATTCCGAGACGTTATCTGGGGCGCATCATGTCGCCGTGGGCAGTGAAGCGTCTGCACGAATACGGCGGTGATATCAGTAAGTTTGAAGTCGTCAAACTCTATCCATCAACGCTGGATCAGATCGGCGTCGCCAAAACCGAACCCGGGGATGAGAACAATCAGGATATTTCCTCTCTCGTCGGTAAGGTTGATATCCGCAAGCTGGAAGATTTTGCCCAGGACGACCCGGATGCGTATTCCTACTCCGGCGGCCTCTGCCGTGCCAATCAGGGCCTGATGGAATTTGTCGAAATGTTTAAAGCGCCCATTAAGGTGCTGCATCCGTTACTGACGGCCACACAGGAAGGCAATTACAACGGCACCGAAGGCATGGGCGCCATCCCCTTTGAGGGCGTCATTCTTGCACACTCCAACGAGTCGGAGTGGCAGGCCTTCCGCAACAACAAAAACAACGAGGCGTTTCTGGATCGCGTCTATATCGTCAAAGTGCCCTACTGTGTGCGCGTCGATGAAGAAGTGAACATCTACAAGAAACTGCTGGAAAGCAGCTCGTTGCAAGCCGCGCCATGCGCCCCGGACACCCTGTCTATGTTGGCGAAATTTACCGTGCTGTCGCGGTTAAAAGTGCCAGAAAACTCCAGTGTGTATTCAAAAATGCGGGTCTATAACGGTGAGAATCTGAAAGACACCGACCCGAAAGCCAAATCCATTCAGGAATATCGTGATTCTGCGGGCGTCGATGAAGGCATGAGTGGTATTTCCACCCGCTTCGCCTTCAAGATCCTCTCCCGGGTGTTCAATTTTGATTCCACCGAAGTGGCCGCCAACCCCGTGCATCTGATGTACGTGCTGGAACAGGCGATTGAGCAGGAGCAATTCCCGGAAGAAACTCACAACCGCTACCTGAACTATCTCAAAGAATACCTGACCACTGAGTACGTAGAATTTATCGGCAAAGAAATCCAAACGGCCTATCTCGAGTCGTATGCGGAGTACGGGCAGAATATTTTTGACCGTTACGTCACCTACGCCGATTTCTGGATTCAGGATCAGGAATACCGTGACCCTGAAACCGGCGAAATGCTCGATCGTGCGGCCATTAATGAAGAACTGGAGAAAATTGAAAAAGCCGCCGGCATCAGCAACCCGAAAGATTTCCGCAATGAAATCGTGAACTTCGTTCTGCGTGCCCGCGCCAACAACAATGGCAATAACCCGAGCTGGCAGTCGTACGAAAAAATGCGTTCGGTTATTGAGAAGAAAATGTTCTCAAATACCGAAGACCTGCTCCCGGTTATTTCGTTCTCGGCAAAATCGTCCAACGAAGACCAGAAAAAGCACGACGATTTTGTCGCCCGCATGACAGAGCGAGGCTACACAGAGAAACAGGTTCGCCTGCTGTCTGAGTGGTATCTCCGGGTGCGTAAAGCGCAGTAAACACTGACCGCGCCTGAGCAATCAGGCGCTGAGTGAGGGTACGATGTCTTATATTATTGACCGTCGTCTGAACGGTAAAAATAAAAGCATGGTGAACCGGCAGCGTTTTTTGCGTCGCTACCGCAATCACATCAAAGAAGCCGTACAGGATGCCGTGAACCGCCGATCCATTACCGACATGGATCGCGGAGAACAGATCAGCATCCCAACCCGTAATACCCACGAACCTCGCATCAGCCACGGCCCCGGGGGGAAACAAACCCGCGTTTATCCCGGCAACAAGCAATTTAACCCCGGCGACGAGCTGGAAAAGCCCCAGCAAGGCGGTGGCGGGCAAGGCAGTGGTCAGGCCAGTAATCAGGGCGAAGGCGAAGAGGACTTTACCTTCGCCATTACCCGGGATGAGTTCCTGAATTACCTGTTTGACGATCTGGCGTTGCCCAACATGGTGAAGCAGACCCTGGCGCGGACAAAGAACTTCAAAACCCGTCGGGCGGGCTTTGTCTCAGAGGGCACCCCGAATAATCTGTCTGTCATTAAATCGATGCGTAACGCTCATGCGCGACGCATTGGCATGGGGGCCGGTAAGCGCCGTAAGCTGAAGCAGCTACAGGCTGAACTGGAGGAGGCACAACACAGCGACGACCCGGCACGGATACAACGCCTTGAGGCCGACATTGCGGATGTTGAACGCCGACTGAAGACCATTCCGTTTTTGGACGACATCGACCTGCGCTATCGCAATCAGGTGAAAGTGCCCATGCCCACCAGCAAAGCCGTAATGTTTTGTCTGATGGATGTGTCAGGCTCCATGACGCAGGACGTGAAAGATCTGGCGAAGCGGTTTTACCTCTTGCTTTACCTGTTTCTTGAGCGCAATTACGAGCAGATCGAAATCGTCTTCATCCGCCACCACACCAGTGCCAAAGAAGTCGATGAGCAGGAGTTCTTTTACTCACGGGAAACCGGCGGCACCATCGTATCGAGCGCCCTACGCCTGATGCAGGACATTATTGAAGCCCGCTACGATGAAAACGAATGGAACATCTACGCTGCACAGGCCTCCGATGGCGATAACTGGGACGATGATTCTCCTCTGTGCGCCAAACTACTGCATGAACATCTGCTGCCCGCGGTGCAGTACTTCACCTACATAGAAATCACCCCGAACGACCATCAAGCCTTGTGGGAAGCCTACAAAAACGTGGGTAAAGCCTTTCCCGCACAGTTTGCGATGGCACAGATTCGCGGCGCAGAAGACATCTACCCGGTGTTCCGTGAACTGTTCGCCAAGGATCAGTATCAGGAGGCGATATGAGTCAGTACATTTCCACCGATTCCGACTGGACCTTTGAGCTGCTGCAGGAATACGACAGCGAAATTGCCCGGGTCGCCGCTCATTATGGGCTGGATACTTACCCCAATCAGATAGAGGTGATCAGCGCCGAGCAGATGATGGATGCCTACTCGTCCGTCGGGATGCCCATTGGCTACCATCACTGGTCTTACGGTAAGCAGTTTCTCGCCACTCAGAAAAGCTATCAGCGCGGCCAAATGGGATTAGCGTACGAAATCGTGATTAACTCCAACCCCTGCATCGCTTACCTGATGGAAGAAAACACACTGCCCATGCAGGCGTTGGTGATTGCCCATGCCTGCTATGGCCACAATTCGTTTTTCAAAAATAATTACCTGTTCCGCACCTGGACCGACGCCAGCTCCATCATTGACTATTTAGTATTCGCCAAAAATTATCTGCGTAAGTGCGAAGAGCGCCACGGTCAGGACGAAGTCGAAGCCTTACTCGATGCTTGTCATGCGCTACAGAACTACGGTGTTGACCGCTATCGCCGTCCGAAACCCATCTCTGCCGCCGAAGAGCGCATGCGCCAACAGGAGCGGGAAGAAATTCGCCAACAGCAACTCAATGACCTATGGCGAACCTTGCCTACCCGAAAACAAGAAGCGGCCACGAAAAAACAGCGGCAGTTCCCGTCGGAGCCGCAAGAAAATCTGCTCTATTTTATTGAGAAAAACGCCCCGCTGTTACAGCCATGGCAACGTGAAGTCGTACGTATTGTGCGCAAAATTTCGCAGTACTTTTATCCTCAGCGCCAGACGCAGGTCATGAACGAAGGCTGGGCCACCTTCTGGCACTACACCTTGCTGAACCATTTGTACGACGAGGGTAAAGTTAACGACGGCTTTATGATGGAATTCCTGACCTCGCACACCAGCGTGGTCTACCAACCCGGATTCGATTCACCGTACTTTAACGGCATTAACCCGTATGCACTGGGCTTCAATATGTTCCAGGACATTCGTCGTATCTGTGAACACCCGACCGATGAAGACCGAGAATGGTTTCCGGACATCGCCGGTAAAGACTGGTTGGAAACGCTGCATTTTGCAATGCGAGACTTCAAGGACGAGAGCTTTATTCAACAGTACCTGTCGCCCCACCTGATGCGTGAATTCCATCTGTTTTCTATTTACGACGATGATACCGCCGACCACTACAAAGTAGATGCCATCCACAATGAGTCAGGATTCAGACGATTACGCGAAACCCTGTCGCGCCAGTACGATCTGTCGGTACGTGAGCCCAATATCCAGATCACCCACGTCGACATTGAAGGCGATCGTTCCATTACTCTGAGACATACCCAACAGGATGGTATGCCACTGTCGGGGGATACCTTTGAGGTCCTGAAGCACATTCACCTGCTGTGGGGATTTGATGTCCATTTGGAGAGCTGGGATGGCGACCACATGATTAAGCGCATGAGCTGTCCGTCGATTTCCGTCGACCTGTAAACGGTGGTGTCAGATGGTGTATTTGATGGCTTTTACGGATCTTAGTCGACCAGCCAATACGGCGAAAAAAGAACGTTAAGAAACTTTAAACAGGAAAAATAAAAAAGCCCTGCGTCAGTCGCAGGGCTTTTTCGTTAATAAGGTATCAGCAGTCCAAATTTCAGGCTGGCTAAATACCGACAATTACCAGGCAATCACCATATCATCGCGCTGAATCGCCAACCTTTCTGCTGGCCACTCCAGATCGGCAATAATAAATTGCGGCTGCACCTGACGAACCACCGCCTCAGCCGCCATGTCAGTCAGCTCTGTGCGTGGCTCCAGATCGAGATTATAAATCGTGCCGGTACGGTACACTTTTAAGGTGTCCCCCGGGCGGATACCCGCAGAAGCACCCGCTTCGATGTGCAGACGATTACCGCGAGCTTTGACGATGCGTGCCATGTACGGCTGACAACGCAACACTTCAGTCACATCGTCAGCGGCCTGATGCAAGGCCCCACTGACCTGACGGCCATAATCGGTGGCCCAGAAGTCCGGCGAAGCAAATCCAGTACGCTCGCCCCGGTGCAGATCCCAACCGCCTTGCGCCTGATAACTGCGCTGAAATAGCATGGCCCCGCTGAGGCCATCATGGATATACACATCCACCACAAAATCACGCTGTGGCGCCCGTGACAACCCAGCCAGTCGGCTCATCAGTCCGCGCTCGGGCGTCGGGTGCATGGCCAGAACACGTACCACGCCAGACACCACATACTGTGCACCTAACTGAGTCGCCAAGGCCACAGACGTAGTCAAACGTTGCTGCGCCGTCTCGGCAGAGGGCGCACGACGCGGGTCCTGATAGAGGCTGATACGAGTCGCGTCCAGCGCATGCACGGCGCCGGAATCATTCAGGTTATCGGCCAACCAGCGCGGCAGTGCCTGCTCGACGTTCTCCAGGCGGCCCAAGGTGGCTTGCTGCGGACGAGCCAGACCGAACCCCGCGACAGCAACGGCTTTGCGGAAATGCTGATCACTGGCCGGGCACAATGCCGAATCATCAACGTCAGCGCGAATGCGGATTTCATACATACCGTCATTCACATGCTCACTCAGCACCTCAACATTGCGCACCTGCCCCGACGTACGAACGCTCAAACGTTCATCGACTAAGGCGCCATTCTCAAGCGTTTGCATTCCCCGAACCTGAGCACTGGCACGCAGGCTGGCCTGATGCATGGCATCTTCCAGCGCCTGTTCTCGTGCAAAGGCAGGCGCACCGACGATGGCCGCGCGCCCGGTGACTTGTACCGTTTCACCGCTATGACTGCCGATACTGACGACGGCCAGGGCGCACGTTATTAACCAGGTTCCCAGAGGTCGCATACGCTGTCTCCTTACTCAATAAAGTAAAAGCCGCTGTCCGTCGCCGGTGCTTCGCTCTGAATGCGGTTACGCTGACTCGCAGCAAATTGCTGTACGTTGCGTCCACCCAGAGGCACCCGACAATCCACATTAAAACGCTGGTTGTCGTAGGTCTGCAGACAGTTACGGAAGCCCTGATCCACGATCATTTCCATCACGGTTTCTGCACTGCCATCCGGCATCACATCCGTCGATACGACGCGCGCACCATGCATGTAGGTTTCGACGTAGCTGCGGAAGCGGTCATCCTGAACCACCATGTCACGCACCGTCGTGCTGCCCTGAACCGAGGTGCCATACACCCGTTCGGCCATGGCTCGGTAGGCGTCCATTTTCGAGGCACGGATGGCCATCAGGCGTTTCTGTACGCTCGACAACTTAGACCCCGTATCCAGCGCGCCATAACCCACGACGCGCAGTACCATAGGGGCGACCGGATCAATTTCCTGCTCCACCGGGCGGAAGAACTCCTCCGCCGGAGCGCCGGCATTCGGGCTTTCCAATACAGGCCCGGCACATGCGGTTAAAAAACCAGCGGAGAGGATGCTCACCGCCGTCATAATTTTCAGCTTCATATCTGACTCCAAACAGACGACCCTTACTTTCTCCTTTCTCTAGTTGAGTTATCGTCAATCTTTCTGAAAATTTAAGACGAAGATCGCACCCGTTTTTGTTTACTCTTTGTAACTCGAGCCAAAAACCACCGCGCAATCCTGCCATGCCACTGCACCAGCCGGGTGTGTCATTGATAAATCAGCAGGCCCAACAGCAATAGCAACACGCCGCCCAAGGTCGTCATCTGCAAACGCTCATCACGCAGTAAGTACCCCCAGATCAGCGCCAGCACAGGAGCAATCAAAGTAATCAAGGCCACTCTGGCCGTCGGTAAGTGCTGCAAAATGTAGAAATACAAAACGAACGCCAACAAGGACCCACAGACCACCAGATAACCCAACGCTGATAGCGCCACGGCATCCCAGATGGCGGGGATTTCCCAACCAAGCACCGGCACCGTCAGTACAAAAAAGAACGACGACACCCACAGTGTGCCACTGGTCTGTACCACCGGATGCACGGGCGCATTGATCTTTTTTACCCATACGGCACTCAAGGCAAAGCACAGGACCGACAGCAAGGTGCCGATCACTCCACGCACAGCAAATTCGCCAAGCGCCAACCCTTCGGCAGAGGTCAGGCGCCCGCTGACCACGAGCACTAATCCGGCAAACGCCAGCCCCAATGCCACAACCCGCAGCGGCGATAGTTCACGTTCTTTCAGCCACCACACCCCAAGTAGCCCCGTCAGCATGGGCGACAAGCCGTACATTACCGAAATCAGCCCTGAGGGAATGAACAGCGCGCCCCAATACACCGTCATCATGGCGGCGTAGATGGCCACACTGCCGGCGACATAACTCATTAGCGCTTCCCGGGTCATCACCAAACGCTGGCGAAACACCCACAACAAAGGCAAAGACAGCACCGCACTCAGCCACATACGCAGGCTGACGGCACTGAAAAAATGCATGTCCGTTTGACTGAATTGGATGGCGACGGGCGTCGTCGACCAGATAATGACGACCAGAACGTACGCACTGATGAGTTTCATGTCCCTCTCTCCTCAGGCATTCGCGGCCATAAAAAAAGGCCGCTGAATGCGACCTTTTTGAATGATAAATTATCGATTCAATTCAGCCGCCTGCATTTCCAACGCGCACGCACACACAGGGCGACCATCGCGGGTGCCT
>JAYYHP010000032.1:0-2250 GCA_036148335.1 Pseudomonadota bacterium | reverse complement strand
CGTTGGCGCTTTCACCTCCGCCTGCGTACTGCTGGTGGTAATGTTAGTTGTTTAACAGATCCTGACCTGGTTTATGACGCCCCGGATTCCCCCGGGGCTTTTTTTTGCCTGCCGTTTGCGTCTGTCTCGATGTAGTAGCTTGTGAAAATTGAGCGCTGCTAACTCATGAGCTTGGCACTAAATGTCCCACTGTGCGCAATCGGCTTGGTTCAACTTTCAAAAAAAGTGGCCCAAATGTGGCACAAACCGAAATTCAGGCATAAAAAAAGGCACCGCGTTTTATCGCTAAGTGCCTGATTTTAAGGGAATTTTTGTGGCGCCCAGAGGCGGACAAATCTGACTGGATCAGATTTGCACGGCTGTAAGCCGCCCGAAGGGGCAAAGCCAGGGATGGCTTTGATAAATCGAACGGGTTCGATGACGCTTTTGATTTCTCAGAGGCAATAAAAAAGCCCGTACATTTCTGTGCGAGCTTTTTGAATAAGTGGTGCCCAGAGGCGGAATCGAACCACCGACACGCGGATTTTCAATCCGCTGCTCTACCGACTGAGCTATCTGGGCATCTCTTCAAGACTGTGTGTCCCTCGAGTGGCGCGTATTAAACCGCGCTCGCGTCATGCTGTCAACAGATTCGCGTTATTTTTCTTTATTTTCAGGTACATAGCCTTCCGCTTGGTCGAATTCCTCACCGCTGAGAAACTTTTCGCGCTGCGCAGTCAGGTATTTCCGAGCTTCTGGGTCCATCACATTGAGGTGCTTCTCGTTGATCAGGCGGGTCTGGTGCTCTGTCCATTCTGCCCAGGCTTGTGCGGATACGTCGTTATACACCGCTTCGCCCGCTGGGCCGGGGAAAGGCACCATGTCGAGTCCTGGCAGTTCTTTGTTGTATTTGCGGCAGTGTACGGTGCGTGTCATGTCAGTTACTCGTGAGTGTCTGGTGTTGAATCAGGTTGAGCAGGGTCTGTACTGGTGCTGCCAGTCCAATGGCATCTCCGGAGTTGGCATTGTACCAGCGGCCGTTGGTTTCTCGCACGACCGAGGCTGTGCCGGAGACATGAGCCAGTACTGGGGTAATGTGCAGGTGATAGTGCGAAAAGGTATGGCGAAAACTGTTCAGTGCCGCCACTTTATCCGGGCTGTTGCCAAGCAGCTGTTGGGTTTTTATCTGGGTTTCATTGGAGTTTTCCATTTCGGGAAAACTCCACAGGCCACCCCAGATCCCCTGCGTTGGGCGCTGCTCTAGCCAGACTTCCTGTTGCTCGTTGATCATAATCAGCATGCAGGTACTTTTTTCTGGCTTGTCTTTTTTCGGCTTGGAATTCGGGTATTGCGTCGGCTGACCACCGGCAAACCCCTGGCATTCAGGCTGTAGCGGACAAATACCGCACGCCGGTTTGCTGCGGGTGCAGAGGGTGGCGCCCATGTCCATAATGGCCTGAGTGTATTCCCGGTGACTGTGTTGGGGTGTCAGACTTTCGGCAATTTGCCACAGTTTTTTCTCCACGGCGGTGGTGCCGGGCCAGCCTTCGACGGCATAAAAGCGGGTGAGAACCCGTTTGACGTTGCCATCAAGGATGGCCGCGCGTTTCCCCATGCTGATCGAGGCGATGGCCCCTGCGGTGGATCGGCCAATGCCCGGCAATGCCGCCAGTCCATCGACGGTCTCAGGGAATTTCCCCTGGTGCTCATTAACGACGGCCTGCGCACATTTGTGCAGATTACGGCCGCGCGCGTAATACCCAAGCCCCGACCAATGATGCAGGACATCGTCTTGCGTTGCCTGCGCCAGTGCAAAGACGTCAGGGAAGCTTTCCATAAAACGCTCGTAATAGGGAATAACGGTGGTGACCTGGGTTTGCTGCAACATTATCTCAGACACCCACACGCGATAGGGCGTGATGTCCTGTTGCCAGGGAAGGTGTTTACGTCCGTGTTCGTGATACCAGGCCAGTACGGTGTCACTGAAGGCGGTACTACTCATGGGTTAACACTGGGTTCGCTGCGAAAAGCGACAGTATCACCGATGTCGGTCAGATTTCGTAGCTGTTGGCATGTTTTTCCGCGCTGACAACCAGGTATTGATGCAGTTGCCCCAGAGACAGCGGACGACTGAACAGATAGCCCTGACCCTCGTCGCAGTTATTGAGGCGCAGGTATTTGAACTGCTCGTCGGTCTCAACCCCCTCGGCGACTACATTCATGCCCAGCTTGTGAGCCATGGCAATAACCGCTGCCGTGATCGCCATGTCG
>JAYYHP010000031.1:0-4631 GCA_036148335.1 Pseudomonadota bacterium | reverse complement strand
GCACATTAATGCTCACACCATTACCGATGCTTTGCGTCGGTACGGTCAGATAAAGAACATTGTTCGCATCGCGTTCGTAAGACGCCTCAACCGTCGTTAATGCCGTGGACGATACCGTACTGACATTAACAAAGCCCCCTTTCTGGCAAGAGGCCAGCTCCAGTTTGTCATCGGCGGTTTCGCGAATCACAAACATTTCACGACGGCTTTCATACACCTGACGATCGTAGCCTTCTGCATTGGCATTGCTGTAGGTAATGTCCGAGATCGCAACCCAGGTGCCGACCACCGTATCGTTGGTCAGCTCACTGGCGCCTTCGTAGTCATCGAACTCGAATAACGTCAGATTCTGCGGATTTAATGTGGGGTCCAATGGCGATGGGCCGTCCTGCCCGCCCCCGCAGCCCACCAGCAACGTAGCGGACAACACGGCAACGGCCGACAAAGAAACGGAAACACGAGCTTGCTTAGCAGAACGGATCATCATGGACTACTCCCGAGTTCAGGCGGCCGCGCGAATAATGTCGGCGTACTCTTTACCTTGCGCGTGCGACTCAATGGTCGCTAACAGCGTGGTGCCTTCTGCATTTTTGGCATTCAGGTCGTGACCTTCTGCAGCAAACAACTTAATAAAATCAGCGAAGGTGCCCGGCACCATATGGCGGTACGCACGAATTACGGCAACGTAGTCGGCATCGGCACCGTCGTAAGCATCGGCCACCAGAAATTCACGCAGCTGCGCTTCTGACCACTCACCACCAAATACTTTTTCTTTGTCTTTCTTTTGCATTGCTTCTTCCTCGAAATTATTTTCTGAGTGGCCCAGAAACGTCTCGATGGCACGCCGTAAATCCATCCATGGAGGCTCTACTGTGCCGTCCATGGCACAGAAGGCCAGCGAGCCGTTCAGGCCACTCATCAGTTCAGCGGACATCCGCTGCGGGTTTAATCTACTTTCCGGAACATCAGGTCCCAGACGCCGTGCCCTTTGTTTTCGCCACGTTTTTCAAACTTGGTGTACGGACGATGCTCCGGGCGCGGAACGTATTCGTTTTTACCGGCAACGTTTTCGTAGCCTTCCTGAGCCTCCATGACTTCCATCATGTGCTCAGCGTAGTTTTCCCAGTCGGTGGCCATATGAAACACACCGCCCGGTTTTAAAATACGGCGCAGCGTCTGGGCAAATTCTGTCTGCACGATACGACGCTTATGGTGCTTTTTCTTGTGCCATGGGTCCGGGAAAAATAACTGCACGGTATCAATGCTGTTGTCCGGGATCAGCTTCAGTACTTCAATGGCGTCGTCTTTGTAGGTGCGCAGATTCGTCACGCCGGCTTCTTCAGCCAGGTTCAGTAATGAACCCACGCCCGGCAAATGCACTTCGACCCCAATAAAATCTTTTTCCGGCGCGGCCGCCGCCATCTGCACCAATGACTGGCCCATGCCGTAGCCAATCTCAAGTACCACATGGCCATCACGACCAAACACCTCGGACGGTACGATTGGCCCTTGCTCCAGCTCCAGCCCCATGACCGGCCACTGACGATCCAGACCACCCTGCTGACCTTTGGTCAGGCGTCCAGCGCGGATCACAAAACTCTTAATACCTCGACGGTATTGAGGCTTGTCACCTGTGTTGTTTGTCTCTGACATGCTTACCTCAAATTAATTCTTGTCGGCGGGCAAACGAAACGCCGCCAGGATCAGAAAAGCCCAACCGATTAACCAGGCCACGCCGCCAAACGGGGTAATGACCCCCAGCGCACGCTCGCCCGTTAACGCCATGGTATACAGGCTGCCACTGAACAACAGCAGACCCAGTACCATCATGTACGTACTGCGTTTAATCCAGGAAGCCGGTCGCACGTACAACCAGGCACCCATGGCCAGCAGTGCCAACGCATGCACCAGATGGTAAAGCACCCCAGTCTGGTACGCCTGCATCAGTTCAGGTTCAATGACCCCTTTCAGGCTGTGAGCCCCAAACGCCCCCATGGCCACGCCTGTAAACCCAGCAATCGCTGCCAGATTCAGGCAGGTTCTCACCTTCATAACTACCCCGACGACAAAAAGCGCCCAGTATAAAGCACTGCCTGCCCCGGGCACACCCTGAGGCCCCGGCCTGAATGGCACACAGGGCTGACTCTTTGGCCACAAATAACCTAACCCATGTAACTCTCGACGCCAGTCGTGGTGTGACGCTGTTCACAGTTTACCGGCTTCATTAGGCTAGCCCATGCGCCGTCAGCTGGACCCAGCGGCCCGAACAAAAATAAAAACGATCACTCTGGTGCAACCACATGAAGATTCCATTTTCTCTGCGTACGCTGACGCACGTCGGCCTGTGCAGCGCCGGGCTATTGCTCGCCACCCCAACCCTCCAGGCCAGCGTTGAAGGCTATGGTACAAAGAACGGCGATGCTTGGCAGGGCAGCCTTGAACAGGTACTGAAACTGCAATTCGTTGCCGACTTTATTGGCAACCGTGGCAACGTTGAGCCCTTTCTGATTCCGCAGGCCAAGTCACACGCGGTGACGACCTTCCGCAATCAGGATCTCGACATCACGCTGCGCGCAAAACATCTGACGCCAGAAGGCCTGCCTGACGACAACCTCAGTTGGAGCATTGCCGCCGCACCGCTGCACGGCCGCTTAGAAGGTACGCCACCTAACGTGCGTTATATTCCTGACGCCGACTACACCGGCTATGACCGTATCGTCTTTAACGTCAGTGACAACCTCGACGGCGACACCAACGGCACTATTGATATCAAAGTGCAGGGCTCCTACACCAACTTTGAGTCTGGTCAGGTGCGACCACTGGCACTGAATTCTGACAACACCCGCTTGTATGCACTGAACACCCCCGACGGCAAACTGGAAATCTTTGATGTCAGCGCTGATACGCCAGTACTAATGCACAGCGTTACCGTTGGTCTTGAGCCAGTTGCCATTGCTCTGCGCAATGACAACGAAGCCTGGGTCGTGAACCACCTGTCGGACAACGTCAGTGTGGTGAAACTCAATGCCGACATCCCCTACGTGAAGAACACCCTGCACGTGGGCGATGAGCCTCAGGATGTAGTGTTTGCCGGACGCAACAACGCCCGTGCCTTTGTCACGACTGCTCACCGCGGCCAGCACTCCCCATCCGATCTGGATGCAATGACACCGGGCACTGACCGTGCGGATGTGTGGGTCTTCGATGCCGCCGGTGCCGAGATGGAAAAGGTGATTACCTTATTTGGCATGGCGCCGCGCGGACTTGCTGTGACTCCCGATGGAGAAACCGTTTACGCCGCGATCTACAAATCCGGTAACCAGACCACCACGGCGGCGCATAACTACCGTGTCTGGGGCAAAACCAGCACGTTAAACGGCAAGCCAGGCCCGAATACCGACGCCGACGGCATTGTTGCGCCCAATACCGGTGTCATCGTGAAGTACGACGGCGAACACTGGCGCGATGTCTATGGCACCAAGTGGGATCACCAAATCTACTTTGATCTGCCGGATTACGACGTGTTTAAAATCGATGCCACGGCCTCTGACCCGACAGCTATCGGCCAGTACAGTGGCGTCGGGAATGCGCTGTTTAATATGGCGGTGAACCCGGTCAATGGCGCCGTGTACGTCAGTAACATGGACGCCCGCAACGAACTGCAATACGAAGGCCATGGCCACCGTAGCGATAAGCAGACGCTACGCGGCCGCTTTATTAAAAATCAGATTACCGTCATTAAAGATGGCGACGTCACCCCGCGTGAACTGAATTCGCACCTACGTGACAGCAACCCGGACGGCTCGCCGTCTGAGAACGCCCGTTCGTTGGCCATGCCGCTGGAAATGGTGGTCGATAGCGCCGGTGAGACGCTCTACGTCGCCGCGTACAGCTCGTCAAAGATTGGTATTTTCAATACCCGCGAACTGGAAAACGGCAGCTTTACTCCGTCTGAATCGAACCATATTGAAGTCTCAGGCGGTGGCCCTGCGGGTATCGCGCTGGATGAAGCCCGCGACCGCATGTACGTACTGACGCGCTTCAACAACTCAGTCGCAGTCATTGATCTGAACGAGCGCCGCGAAACGCAAAGCGTTGCCATGTACAACCCAGAGCCGGATTACATTACCGAAGGGCGCCCATTCCTGTACGACGCCCGCTTCAGCTCAGGCCGGGGCGACTCGTCGTGCGGTTCCTGTCACTTGTTTGGTGACATGGATGGTCTGGCCTGGGAGCTGGGTAACCCCGATGGTGTAACCACCGAAAACCCGCGTGGCTACGTTAATTTCTTTATGGAAATGAACGCCCTGCCGATTCATCACCCGTTAAAAGGACCGATGCTGACGCAATCCTTCCGGGGCATGGACTTTCAGGGCCCGCTGCACTGGCGCGGCGATAAAACCGGCGCCTACCGGGTCGAGGGTGAATCACTGGAACACGCTGCCTTTAAAGAATTCCGTGGCGCCTTCACGGAGCTGCTTGGCCGTGCCGAAGTGCCCACCGAAGACGAGATGAACAAGTTTGCCGACTTCGTACTGCAGATGCGTTATCCGCCAAATCCCAACCGTAATCTGGACGATACACTCACGCCTGATGCGGAATACGGGGCCAATATTTACTTCAACGAGAAG
>JAYYHP010000030.1:0-4347 GCA_036148335.1 Pseudomonadota bacterium | reverse complement strand
TGATCGCACGATCGCCATGCATCATATCTTTCAACATCAGATAGATTTCTTCGTAGCTCTCGCCTTTCAGTTCGATCTCAACTTCAGTAGTAAAACGGAATGACATCTTGGCCATGGACCCGCTCCTGGTTATCTTCAGTGGGTTCCTGTTCCAGATTACGGAATCCACCGTCACCGCCCAGCGATTTTTCCACGTTATAAAGAATTAGCCTGAAAACAGACCGGCAAGTAGCCAGAGATAATTAGGAGTAACACAAAGCTCCGACAGGCACGTTACCTAGAATTACTTCATGCCATTTACGGAAGAAGATGCTCTTAGAAATGGGGGAACAGACGTCACTCAGAGGCTTCACTCGAGAGACATTACTCGAAAGCAGTCACTGCAGCCCTTATTGGCTGCTGCCCAAAAGATGACGAGCCTCTTCGGCGAACCCCGTTCCAACTTCAGCGTAGTAGTTAAACACTACGTCGACGCCGAGCGCTAACAGCTCTTTGCGTTCATCTTCGTAACGCGCCACGGCCGCCACATGCCCAGTGTAGCCCGCCAGACGCATCATTTGTAAAGTAGCCAACATTTCCTGCTGCGACGGTAATGCCAGCATCACTAACCGAATCTCACTGCCTGACGCCTGCTGCCAGACCTCAAGATCGTCGGCATCACCGGCAATCACATGAAAGCCTTCCTTATTGAGTTGCGCCGCACGTTCATTATCCGACTCCAACCCCCAAACACTTTGTGTCTGGTGATGGGTTTGCATCGATTGATACGCGCCCTTACCTACGCGCCCCATACCAACAATCAATACATCGAAGGCCGCAGGAATCTGCAAAGACTGATGCGCGCCCTGACGTTCGAAGCGGTTTACTAATGGGTAAATGCGCGCGTAAATCCGGTGCGCTCGTCGGAACAACAAGCTGCTGACCAGAAACGATGCCGACATGGCCAGCGCAATCATGACCAGCCACTCGTCGGCCAACCAGCCCTGAGCAACGCCCATGTTGGCAACAATTAATCCAAATTCACTGTAATTACTCAGCGCCAGCGCCGTCAGATACGACGCCCGCCCGGACATGCCAAACAGAATAAAGGTGAAATAAAACAGAATGAATTTGACGATGAGCAATACGGTTAAGCCCACCGTAATCGGAATCATCTCCAGAGTCGGTAGCGCTGAAAATCCAATCGACAAAAAGAAGCCAATCAAAAACAGATCTTTAAAACTCATCAGCGTTTTATAAAGCTCAGAGCTCTTACTGTGCCCCGCGACGAGAATGCCCATGATCAATGCACCCAGGTCGCCTTTGACGCCGAGTGCGGAAAACAATTCGTAGCCTCCCAAGGCCAGAAACAGACCGGTCAGAGGCAATAACTCACCATGGCCGGAGCGCTCCATCACCCAGAACAACAACGGTCGTAGCAAGGGCAGTAACAACAAGGCGGACGCCCATACCGAAGGGATTTTCCCCGTTGCGGCCACAAGAAACGCCACGGCAATGATGTCCTGCACGATCAGAATACCCAGCGCCAGACGTCCATGACGAACTTTCAATTCAGACGCTTCTTCAAGCATCTTCACCACGGCCACCGTGGATGAAAAACTCAATGCAAACGCCACCAGTGCGGCCGTGCGTAAGTCCACCTCAAAGACATGACTCACACCTAACCAGGTTGGCACTGGCAACGCTGCAATGCCGAGCGCAACCCAGGCACTGCTTTGTACTAACGTACTGCCCCATACCTCTTTGCGAATCAACGTCCGCAAATCGAGTTTCAGGCCAATCGTAAACAGCATTAAGGTAATGCCGAGGTTGGCCAGATCGTCGAGCATGGGCGTGGCTTCCAGCCCGGCGTAATTCAGTACGAACCCCGCCAGAAGAAAACCGATCAGTGGCGGTAACGCGAGTTGCTGAGCCAATAAGCCGAAACAAAACGCAATTAAAATCCAAAGAAAATCCATAACTCACTTAACCCGCTGTCATTGGTGACGACATTCACCATTCAGCTTTGACTTATTAACACTCATCACAGAGGCGAGATCAGAAAAAATTCGGCACACGTGCTTCTAGGTAGGCTTGTGTTTCTGCCCCGTCGCCGGAAATGCCCTGAGCCACTCCCACGGCAAACGTGACACCAGCCCGATAGCCCAACACGGAATTCAGCAACACCTCACCACCGATCGATGTCATCGGTGCAGGCACACTATCATCTGACCAGGCCCTGCCGTGGTCACTGTATAAGCTTAGCTGGACATCGTCGATGGCGACTGGCCACAAGGACCAACCACGATTGATCTCACGCAATTGCGTTGTCCAGGCAAGCGAGCCGCGCAATAAATATCGGCCCGCCTGCTGACCCGCAGGAAACCCACGCAAACTTAATTGATCTCGCGCAAACAGCGCATTGTCCTCAGCCTGACTCAGGCCACCCAGTGAAAACGCCGGTGCCGACTCAGATCCCAAAGCGGCATCCAGCCGCAACCCCAAGGACTGACGCCCCGGAAGGTCGAGCTGATGAAGCACAGCCCCTTGCAGATGCTGACCAGACTGGCGATCGCTCAAGAGAGTATAGTCATCCAGCGACAACCATGCGGATTGACCAAAACCTCCGGGCCCCTGAAAAAATCCACGCACAGAACGATAGGTAATCGCCGCGCCGACACTGGTGCGTCTCAGGTAACGATCGCCCAACCAGGTCACTCCAGATTCGAGATTCACCAAGCTGATGTCATCATTCACCAGTCCGGTGTGTAATCCCCAGCGCTCCTCGGCATCCCGCCACCACCATAATCGCTGTAGTTGTGCCTGATCCCGGCGAATGACGGTGACACCCGGTTCTAATGGAGTCAGATTGGCGTATTCGTGCATACGGGATAACTGCACTCGCCAGCGCGCGTCGTATTGGTACCCCAGGCTCAGGTCAAACCAATGGTCCACTGGGTTCAGCGTCGCCTGAAGTTGATATAAATGACGCCCCAAGGCATCACTGCCCCCAGTGATGGCGCCGATCTGTTGATTAGCCGATGAGGACACTGAAATCAGCGGCAACCAGAACCTCGGGCCAATGGTCTGCCAGGCTGAATAAGCTTGCTGTCGACTTACACTGTCCGCTGCGGTGTTACTGCTCAGCGCAAGATCACGCTCAATGGTCTCGGATTCAGCCTCCGATAACGCGACAGTACCACCCTCGATGTCAGCTGTGCCGTCTGTATCCGCGGCTCCGGACTTGATAACCGGCAAATCCTGGCTTTGCGCCTTCGATGGCTGTGATGGCTGTGATGGCGGCGCAGATTGATTAAGAGATACAGGCACATTGCGATGGCGGAAGCCGGTTGCAGTGTACTCCTGAACCCACAGTCGATCCTCAACACCCTGAACCGTCGCAATCCAGGGATCGAACGCACCATACTCACCTTCATACAACAATGAAGGCACTGCATTCATCGCGACGGGCGTACGCCAGATCGCGAACTCTCCACTGCGATCAGAAACAAACAGTACCGCACCACGGGCATCAAAACGCGGCATCGCCTCCGTGCTACCCGTCTGGTCAACACTCACACTGCTCCAATACGTGCTATCGATAAACCGTCGCCACCGAAAATCGTTTAACTGCGCCACCGCCAGATCCCACCCGGCATTCATGGATTTGTACGCCGCTACGATCTGCTGACCGTCCGGCGCGATATCGAAATCACCTAATACCTCGCCCTCCTGACCACGCCAGATCAGCGATTCTTTGCCCTCCAGCGAATATAGCAAGACATGCGCACGGCCCTGACGAAACGACGTTGCCAAAAAGCCAGAGCCATCGCGCAACCAACGCACTTGCTGTAATCGCGCGCCCTTCGTCAGTCGCTGCCAGTCTCCGTCGTCGTGCAATTGCCAGGCATCGCCACTGAGGCGCCCTGACACATACGGCGTATTACGCACCACCAAAACTCGCCCTTGATCACTGACATCCAGGGCCGACACATCTTCTGCGTGTGCCATCCACTCGCAGCTAGATGCATAACAACGCTGCAAGGCCGGGCGATCTTCGTCGTTATTACTAATGATGTACTGCACCTGTGAGTCAGTCATGGCGGCGTTCTGTTGCGCAGACGGATCGTCCAGAGGCTGATCGGTCAGGGCGCGACGAAACACAGGTGCATGAGGTTTGACCACCGAACTGCGCGCCACAATGACTTCTGAGGCATTCGTCGATTTATCAGCAAAGCGCTTGACCATGGCCTCATGGAAGCCCTGCCACAATCCCTCAAAGGATTGCCCAAAGACCTGACGCGCCGTGTTGTGTTGCATAATCCATGGCAGTATCTGCGCACTGTATTGAGTAAGCCATTGGCGCAC
>JAYYHP010000029.1:0-10631 GCA_036148335.1 Pseudomonadota bacterium | reverse complement strand
AGTTGGCGCATAAGCGCCACACCAGTATCAGTGCTTCACTCATGAAGCACTGACGACTGAATGAAAAAGCCCGCTAATGCGGGCTTTTTTGTGCCTGAACAACAACTGTCTCTTGCTGAATATCAGCGCTTTTTTTTGGCTTTTTTCTTACGCAAAAAATCTTTCACCGGTGTTTTTCGGGTAGGTAATGCGCCTTCAAAACGCTGGCGCAGCGCATCGACTTTTTCTTCTTTTTCTTTGTGCGATCGTTCCGCCCGGTGCTTATCACTGGCCTTGGCGAAATCCACTACGTTATCGTCTGACATTCGACGGTCTCCGGAGATGGGATGCCTTCATGCTATCATCGGTGCAGCGTTAACAACACTCTCAGCCCATGACCGCCTTACCCATCGATGACGTTCTCGACGATCTGCAAGCCGCACTCTGTGACAATGCCAACACTTTACTGGTCGCCGAGCCCGGTGCGGGTAAAACCACTCGTGTCCCACTGACATTACTGAACGCCCCTTGGCTGAATGGCAAACGCATTATCATGCTGGAGCCCAGACGTGTCGCCGCACGAAACGCTGCCCGTTTTATGGCCGGTCAATTGGACGAGGCCGTTGGCCAGACAGTAGGATATCGCATGCGCATGGAGTCTCGTGTCTCCGCGGACACCCGCATTGAAGTGGTGACCGAAGGCATCCTGAACCGGATGTTACTGGATGACCCAGAGCTAACCGGGGTCGGCTTAGTCATCTTTGATGAATTCCATGAACGACACCTGCCTTCCGAACTCGGACTTAGCCTGTGCCGGCAATGCCAACAGGTGTTCAACCCTGATCTTAAGCTCCTTGTCATGTCAGCCACGCTGGATACCGAATCGCTGGCTGAGCTGTTAAATGCGCCGGTAATACATTCTGAGGGCCGCAGCCATCCCGTGGACCTCGAATACCGCCCTGCTCGGGATGCCAATGAACGTTTGCCCTCGCATATGTGCCGGGTAATCAGTGAAGCATTACGAACGCACGAGGGCGACATTCTGGCGTTCCTACCCGGTACGGCGGACATCCGCAAAGTTCAGGAGCTGCTTCCTGCCAGCGATGGCGTCACCGTGGTGCCCTTACACGGTCAGTTGAGCGATAAAGACCAGAAGCTGGCGTTAAACCCCGACGTCGATGGCAAACGAAAAGTCATTCTGTCGACCAACATTGCGGAGAGTTCCGTCACCATCGATGGCGTTCGTATCGTGATTGATTCGGGCTTAGAGAAACGCATGCGTTTTCGTGCCGCCCTCGGCCTCTCTGAGCTGGTTACCCAAGATATCTCGCTCGCCAGTGCCATCCAACGTGCCGGGCGTGCCGGGCGACAAGCCCCCGGCGTGGCCTATCGTCTGTTCACTGAAACCAGCCTGCACCAACGTCCGGCCCATATTCGCCCAGAAATCAGCGATGCCGAATTATCTCCTCTGGTGCTGGATCTGCTGCAATGGGGCGCCGGCGCCGATGAACTGGATTGGCTGACGCCACCGCCACCGGCACATCTACGCCAGGCCGAAGACTTGCTGACCACTCTGGGGATACTGGAATCCGGCAAACTGACTGAACATGGCCAACGCTGCGAAGCGTTAGCACTCGAACCACGCTTGGCCAATATGGTCATCCGAGGCGCAGAGCTGGGGATGACGACCGCAGCCTGCGAGTTAGCTGCCCTACTTCAAGAGCCCGGCTTACTGCGCCAGCAAGATGATCTCAGTCTGGCCCTGCATCGATTGAAGCAAACGGGTCAGTGGCGCCACCGAGTGGAGCCCATGGCTCAGCGCTTAATAAAGAAACTGCCGGTTCAACTAAATGACAGCACCCCGGTAGATGTGGGGTTACTGTTAGGGTGCGCCTTTCCGGATCGTATCGCCCGCTTGCGAAGCAATGGCCAGAGTTACCACCTTGCCTCGGGTGCGGGGGCTGAGTTGTTCCGGGATTCGCCGCTGCAAGGCAATCGTTGGCTAGTGTGTGCTGACGTCAACGCTGGGCAACCGAACCTTATTCGCAGTGCTGCCGCCTTATCCGACGCCAGTTTGTCTGAGCTTGCCGACCGTCACCCGCACCTGCTCAGTCGTCATGTCAGCGTTTGCTGGCAAGACAGTGGCCAGCTCCTTGCCGAAGAACAAACCCGCCTCGGGACGGTAACACTGGAGAGCACCCGCCTGACCAATCTGACTGACGACGATTGGCGGCTCGCCTGGCAAGACCTCCTGCAACGACAAGGACTCGACCTGCTCGACTGGAATGACAGCGCCCGGAGCCTGAGACATCGACTGGCACTGGCACACGAGCATCGCCAGACTCAGGAAAAAGAACGAAGCCATACCCCAGACTTATCAGATGTCCCAGACTGGCCCGATGTCTCTGACGACGCCCTGCTTGGCCGCGCTGACGAATGGCTGGTGCCGTTTTTGAGCGGCCTGAGGCATCAACGGGAGCTGAAAAAACTGGATGTCACAGATGCTTTGTTGTCACTGATCAGCTGGGACCAACAGCAGCAGCTCAATACCCTGTTGCCAACCCACTTTGCTGTGCCCAGCGGTTCCAAGATTCGCATCGATTACTCACAGCAGCCGCCGGTGCTGGCGGTCAAACTGCAAGAGATGTTTGGCTGCGAGTCACAGCCCAGTGTGTTGCAGGGGCGATTGCCATTAATGATTCATTTGCTGTCTCCCGCGCAGCGCCCTCTGCAAGTGACGCAGGATCTCCCGCATTTCTGGCGCAATACCTACGCAGAGGTCCGTAAGGACATGCGCGGCCGCTACCCCAAGCACCCGTGGCCGGAAGACCCGCTATCCGCTGAGGCCACCCGCTTCACCAAGAAGCGCGCAGGAATGTGACCTGCCACGCTTTTTGCGCCCCCTAAGCGGTTGAAAAATCCGCTATAGTAGACGTGCGTTCAGTAGTCTCCGCCAAGGATTTAAGCATGCGTCACCTGCTCGTCGGCTCCGCCATTGTTATTGCCATCGTCGTTACCCTATGGCGCTGGAGCGATTGGGATATGATCCCCATCCCACCCATTTTTCCTGAGTTAAGCATCGGACAGCACAGCGACACCACCCCACCCACGGATGTGCACACTGAGCCCGATCATTCTGCCCATGATCACTCCGATCATGCTCACTCTAGCCACGACCACTCGAGCCACGATCACGCGGCCAACGCTGCTCAATCTCAGGACGACCTGCCACCAGAATTAGAGGCCTTTATCGAAAGTCAGCGCAAAGAGGCCAGCGAGATTGAAGTTGTTCCACATGGCGACGGTACAGCGACCGTCCATACCGGCAATCAGTTTTCGACCGTACTCATGGTCGTGATCGATGATGATGGCAATCGCCGCATGGTCGAACGCCAGATCACGCCGAAAGGTCAGATCGTGATTCCAAACGAGTGATACATATTGATCCATTTCGATTGCGAACTGCGGCTCAGGTCACACTCACACAAAGTGACCAAATAACCTTACACGAGGTTACTGAAAGCGGCTGGTGTGCAAGATAAGGCTGGCTAACCTGTAATGACAGACGTCTGTAGGTTGCCGCCATGAAGTATCTTGCTGCTGTGCTCTTGTTCTCTGCCCCCTTGGCCTGGGGCAATATTGTGATCGTCAATAACGACGGCGCCGGTGAAGGGTTTAACGACACCACACCGGTCGCGGCCATTGGCGGAAATCCCGGCACGACATTAGGCCAACAGCGGCTCAACGTATTTCAGCAAGCTGCCGACATTCTCAATCAACGCTTACAGATTGACGTCGTAGTCCGCGTCGCCGCGACCTTCGACCCTTTGTTCTGTACGTCTGGCAGTGGCGTTCTTGGTCAGGCGGGGCCTGAAGTCGTCGAGTTTGATTACAACGCGCGCAGCATCACTCCCCATGCCCTGTTCAATCAGCAGAATGGTGCCGATGCCGATCCTAACTACGTCGAAATTTCGGCCCAGTTCAATTCCAACATTGATAACAACGACAACTGCCTGTTTAACACCAACTGGCATTACGGATACGACGCCCCCTCTGGCAACGACAACTCTCTACTTTCCGTCGTCATGCACGAATTAATACACGGCATGGGGTTTTTGTCGTATCTGCAATCTAACGGCGAGAGCAGTGCCGGCTGGAGCAGTTTCAGCGGTTTTGAGGAAGCCTTTGACCCCTACACCCGTCAACTCAAGGATGCCGCCTCAGGTCAGCTCCTTACCAACCTCAGCAGTGGCAGCCGGGCGAGCGTGATGCAATCCACCAGCAATCTGGTCTGGAACGGCTCAGAGGCCAACGAGCTCGCCGCCAATTACAGTACCGGCACCACCAACAACCAAATCCGTATGTACGCGCCCAGCAGCTATGAACCCGGCTCCTCCGTCTCGCATTTTGATGAGGCCCTGAGCCCAGATGAGCTGATGGAGCCCACCTACACTTCGTTTATCGCCACGCCGGGATTATCCGAGCAGGCCCTGGTTGATATTGGTTGGCAGTACAACGAGGCGCTGGTTCCGAATAATCCGCCCAGCCTGAGCGCTGTTGGCAGTCAGTCACTGGCGGAAGACGCCAGCCTGACTATTACCCTCAGTGCCAGCGATGTCGACAACGACCCGCTGACCTATCAACTAGACAGTGCCGATGCCGTGCTCAACGCACAGTTAAGCGGCGACCAACTCACCGTCACTCCTGAGCCGAATTATCACGGTAGCAGTACCGTGACGGTCAGCGTGTCCGATGGTACCGACAGCGATCAAACCAGCTTCACCGTGACAGTGACACCGGTCAACGATGCTCCGGTACTGACCCCCATCGGCAGCCAGAGCATGAATGAAGACGGTGTGCTGTCGCTCAGCTTAAGCGCAACCGATGTCGATCAGGATGCCTTGGTATTTTCTCTGGATGCCTCCTCCGATGCCCTGGAGGCTCAGTTCTCCGGCACTCAGTTGACCTTGCGCCCCATACCCAACTTCAATGGCAGCGGCACCTTCACCGTGTCCGTCAGTGACGGCACGGTCACCGATGTGGAAACCGTGACCGTTACCGTCAACAACGTGAATGACGCCCCGGTACTGAGCGCCATCAATAACCAAACGCTGCCCTGGGATTCGACGCTCGACATCACTCTGGTTGCCAGTGACCTGGATGGCGATCCCTTAACCTTCTCGGCCAGCTCGGCCGATACCTCAGTGGTCACCGTCGACGTCTCTGGAGATCAGTTAACCCTGACGCCAGCGGCTACCAATGCCGCCAATACGCTGGTCACCGCCGTGGTATCCGACGGTGCTATTAGCAGCACCGTACAGTTTAACGTCACCCTCAGTGACCCTGAGGTATATGACCCACTAACTCTGGCCATTGGCAATGTGCTGCTCAGCGATGGCGATCTGTTCGCAGGCCCGCTGGATGATATTCCTCTGCTGCCCGCCGGCGGCGATGGTGCTTACACCCTGACGGTCTACTACAACGGTATGCAGCGCCCCGACCTGTTGCTGAACAGCCAGTTGGTAATGCCAGACAGTGGCGCCTTCGCTGGCCGCTATCGCCTCGACTTAAGTGATGGCGAGGGTGGCAGTGCGGTCTTTTACATTGATCGCCCGCTGCGGTTATCCACCGATGTCGATCCTCTGCTGGAGAATACACAAAGTTCGCAGGTCTTTATCGAGGGCGCTCCCGCAGGAGCCTGGGTGACCCTGAGTGCCGATACCAGCCTGTCGTTTGTCGACGCCATCGGCAATGCACTGACTGAGACTCAGGCGAATGCCGACCCAAGCACCTTTCATCTGGCTAGTGCCTATCTGAAAACCCCGTTAAGCGTGGGCACGGGCAATGTGCAAGCCAGCGACATTACCGCGCAGGTCAGTAACGTGCCAGACTCGGTGCTGAGTATCGATACGGTCGCGCGACGCTGGGTCAGCCTGACCATTCGCGATGAGTTTATGATGCCCATCCCCGATGCCTTGCTGACCTTAACCGACAGTCGCCGCCTGCCATGGGGACTCGACACCGAGTATCGCAGCAATGCCGACGGCAACATTACTCTGTCATTGCCTGAGCTGACGACGGATATTCTGATTACCGTTGAGGGGTACGACACCCTGGCGATGACCCTCGACAGCGATGTCACCGAACTGGACGTCCGACTCGAAGGGGCTGAATTTGAATACCGCATCAGCGGCACGATTTTCGCGACCGGTTTTACTTTCGACAATGAGCTGCCCAGCCTGAGCATCGGTCTTAATGACGGGCAGCGCATCGAACCTATGATCCGACGTCTGAGCAACACCCGAGTGGCCTACGAATGGGGCTATTCCTTCCAGACTGCGGTGCCAGAAACCCTGACCGTCGAACACAGCGCCGTGCCACCCATCACCATCGGTCTGAATGCCGCGTTCCAGCAAGAAGCATTGGACGTACAGTTAGTCAGCCTGAGCAATAACACGGACGACGACACCGCGGCTGGTGCCATGATGGGTCTGCCAGCAGGCTCTGATCACTCAGGGCCTGCGAGCTACTTAGCGTACCTGCTGTGGGGGTTGATGCTCAGTCTTCTATACCGAGGATGGGGACGAGGGCGAAAACCAGAACAAGGCCTCAGCCGCCAGTCTGAGCTGGCTCACTCATCCCCAGAGTAAGGCCAGCCCCACGCATAAAGTGACGCCTTCATACAGGCGCTTAATGACAAGATTGCCAGACTGAATCGACGTATGAGCGCCTAAATAGCCCCCTAACAAAGACCCGGCGATCAGCGCCGGGATCCAATCCCAACGCACGTCTGCGAATACGCCCATAGTGATGGCACCGGTGCCATTCCAGCCCAACCCCACCGCTACTAAGGTCTGCGCCACGGCCAGCTTGTAATTCAGGCCAAACCAGTACACCAACCACAAAGTCACAAACAGGCCGGAGCCCGCCGACAGTGCACCGTTGGCAAAGCCGATCACGAATAATCCAAGGGCACCCAGAACATACCCCGGCACGTCGCGGTGCTTAGGCTCGTGCGTCAGTCCGAATTCCGGGCGCATCCAGGAATACAGCGATAACCCCAGAGTCAGCAGGCCCAAGGCAATTTCGGCAGTGCGCGCCGGTACATCGAGAATAAACAAGGCGCCAATGACCACGCCCGGAGCACCGGACAAAAAGATCAGCCACAGAATACGCACATCCAGATGCCCTTCGCGCAGATGACGCATGGTGGCCCCAAGGCCCAGCGCCACCGTGGCAATCTTATGGGTGGCCAACGCCAGCGGAAACGGCAGGCCCATAAAAATCAGGATGGGCAGCTGGATTAAACCTGCCCCCCCGCCTGCCAGTGCCGAGAACCAATTGGCTATCACGGCGATAAGAAACAAAACCAAATGTTCGATATACTCACCCATCGTTGATTCGTTATCAGGAAATTTCTGTATGAAATACGCGCTTTATTACCACGACTACTGCCCTTTCTGTCAGCGTGTGCTGATGGCGCTGCCAAACGTCCGGGTAGATGTTGAGAAACGCAATGTGATGCAGAACCGCGAATTTGCCAAGCAGCAGAAGGCCGCAACCGGTCGCACCACCGTGCCTTGCCTGTTGATTGAAGATGGCGATTCGCAAGAATGGATGTACGAATCGGCGGACATTATTCGCTTCCTCAGCAGCAAGTAAGTACCTAAGCGATAGCAGACGCCCTTGGGCGTTCTGCTATGCCTGCACTTTCAGCGTTTCGGCTGATTCTCTGGCGCTGGCGCTACTGTCCCTGTTAAGCGCCAGTCCTTCTGAACAGGTTCACCGTTCACCGTTCACCGTTCACCGTTCACCGTTCGCCATTCGCCATTCGCCGACAGGCAACCGTCAGACTGTCGGCCCCGTCGCCATGGTGCCGGATGCCAACAAGCGTTGCACGGTATCCACCACCGCCTGAGTGTGCGGATCAACTTCCAGATTAATCTGATCGCCAACCTTCACCAGCCCAAAGGTGGTGACATCGCGGGTCTCTGGAATCAGGTGCACTGAGAAGCGCCCGTCTTCGACTTCGGCAATGGTCAGACTGCAGCCATTGAGGGCCACATAGCCTTTATCCAACAGGTAGGGTGCCAGATTCTCTGGGCGCTCAAACCACACCACCAAATTGTTTTCGGATGGCTCAACCGCCAGTACCGCGACCTGCTGCATGATGTGACCCGAAATCATATGGCCACCAATCTCATCGCCAAAGCGCGCAGCACGCTCAATATTGGCCACACTGCCTTCTTCCAGCGCGCCTAGATTGGTCACCTTAAGCGTCTGACCAATGGCATCAAAACTGACGCGCGAGCCCTCAATGGTGCGCACCGTGAGGCAGGTGCCATTGATCGCCACGGAGGCTCCGATTTGCAAGCCATCGCGTAACTCGTCATCAAATTCAAAGGTGAAGGTGGCGAAGTCGGTTTTCTTTTCCAACCCGGCCAACGGCAGGCGTGTTTGTACGATTCCGGTAAACATTTTGAGCCTCAGGTCATCACAGTGAGGGGCATTATGCACTATACTCGCACCTGAATCACAAACAGAGTAACGGACTTGGAAGTTAAAAAAGCCGGGTTAATCCTCTCTGGCGGAGGAGCCCGAGCCGCGTACCAGGTGGGCGTTCTGAAGGCGATCCACAAGATTCTGCCCAAAGGACACTACAACCCATTCGATATCATCTCCGGCACCTCCGCCGGCGCCATCAACGGCGTGGGTTTAGCCAGTTATGCCGAGAATTACCGCATCGGTATCAAACACCTCGAACGAATCTGGATGCACTTCACCCCCGACCAGATTTATCGCACGGATTTCCTTGGAATATCGCATGGCCTGATGAGAATAGTTCGCTCACTCATCATTGGTCGTCGTTTTAAAAATGATCCCGTTTCTCTGCTCAACAACACGCCCCTGCGTGAACTGCTGGGTGAAGCGATTAAGTTTGATCAGATTCAGGGGGCCATTGATAACGGCGCCCTGCACGCCGTGGCCGTGAACTGCTCTGGCCTCGAAACCGGTGAGTCCGTGGCCTTCTTTCAAGGCCACTACAGCATCACCAACTGGTCACGTCATCGTCGCATCGGTAAGCGTACGCGCATCGGCCTTGACCACCTGATGGCTTCGTCGGCCATTCCCATGATCTTTCCTGCCGTGAAACTGCACGGCGAATACTACGCGGACGGTGCCGTGCGACAGTTAGCACCGCTCAGTCCAGCGCTGCACCTGGGCGCTGAAAAAATCATGGTCATCGGGGTCTCGGGCATTGCCCACAAGCGCAAAGATCATGTGAAGCCGCCAGCGGCCTACCCTAGCCCAGCCAAGGTCATGGGACACATGCTGAACGCGGCCTTCCTCGACAGTATGGAAACCGACGTTGAACGTCTGCGTCGTATCAACCGCACGTTAGGCAACATCCCTCAGGATGCGCTCGACGCGGCAGATATCAAACTCAAACCGATTGAGATTCTTGAGATTAACCCAAGTCGCCCGATTGACCAGATCGCCGGTGAACACGCCGACGAAGTGCCACGCGCCCTGCGCATGGCGCTGGGTGGTAGTGGTAACACCAGCCACAACGGCTCCGGTATTCTCAGTTATCTGTTGTTCTCACAAGGCTTCTGTAAGGCGCTGATCGATCTGGGATACAGCGATGCCATGGAGCGCGCCGATGAAATTCGCGCCTTCTTCTCAGACCACTTTGAGAACGACCAAGCGTCGACGCAACAACCCACCAATAGCACTACAGGGAACACTCCCTGATGGCTGATCCAGTGAGCACTCTGACGCCCAAGCGGATCGTCGTGCTTACTGGTGCCGGTATCTCTGCCGAATCCGGTATTCGTACGTTTCGTGATAATGACGGCCTGTGGGAAAACCACCGTTTAGAAGACGTTGCGACCCCAGAGGCCTTCGCCCGAAACGCTGAACTGGTACAACGTTTTTATAACGAGCGCCGCGCGCAGCTGCATGATGTGCACCCGAATGCTGCTCATATCGCACTGGCCGAGTTTGAGAAGTCGTTTCCCGGTGAGTTTTTACTCGTGACCCAGAATGTTGATCACCTTCATGGTGTTGCAGGTTCTGACAAACTGATTCATATGCATGGTGAATTACGCAAATCGCGTTGTATCAACACGGATCAGATTCACCATCAAGAAAATGCCATTACCGACAGCAGCCTGTGCGACTGTTGTGGCACGGCCACGCTGCGCCCGCATATCGTCTGGTTCGGTGAGATGCCGCTCGACATGGATAACATCTATCAGGCGTTAGAGCAGTGCGACCTGTTTATCAGCATCGGCACCTCTGGGCATGTCTACCCTGCCGCGGGCTTTGTAGAGGTGGCACGGGAGTCGGGAGCGCATACCGTAGAAATCAACCTTGAGCCCTCCCAGCGCGCTGCCACGTTTCACCAGTCGATTCATGGACCAGCCTCTACTGCGGTGCCTGAATTTTTCTCTGCCTTGCTTTAATGCAGCCCGAGCGACTTCGATTCATTCCCTATTTCACAAACACCTTGCTTCACACATTCCTGGCTTCATAACTCCATATTTCGGCAGCACACTATCTCAGCACCTGCCACTCAAATAGCCGCACCTCACGTCAATCTTCCAGCAAACATCAGGCACAAAAAAACCCGCCGAAGCGGGTTTCTT
>JAYYHP010000028.1:0-7359 GCA_036148335.1 Pseudomonadota bacterium | reverse complement strand
GTCATCGCTACGCAGTGTCGTCAGGACTTTACGTGGGTGCCCAAGCCCCGTCGGCTCGATTAACAAGACATCAGGCTTTTCCTTAGCCAGCAACATGTTCAGCCCCATCTGAAATGGCAGGCCCGACACACAACACAAACAGCCACCGGGGACTTCGCGTACGACCGCACCATTAGCCTCCAGAATCGCGCCATCCACACCGACCTCGCCAAACTCGTTGACCAGAACCGCCCACTTTTCATTGGCGGGGGATTGTTTAAGTAGATTGAGAATGGCCGTGGTTTTACCCACCCCTAGAAAGCCAGTAATCAGATGCACGCGAGTCATAACACGCCTCAGCAGATCGTAAAATAAAAGTAATACTATAACACTTTGCATCTGGCGTTCCGTTACAGCACGTATTCGCAACCAGCGCACTTCAACAGAAGCCTTATTCTCGAACCAGTAGAAAAAGGCGGAGCGACAAAGAAAAAGAGCGACAAAGGAGAAAGACAAAGGTGGGAAAAACCGTGGCAGTGACCGAAATAGGGGCGCATACTCGTTTTACTGGGCTGATGATGTCGATATGGCCCTTAGCTCCCGACTTCTGGACATCCACTATGCACGAAACCAATGTTCTGACTCTGGCGCTGCGCCTTGCTCGGCAGGCGGGCGAGCTTATTGCTCAACAACGTAAGCAGCTGTCGATTCGCTACAAGGGCGGTACGGAACTGGTGACTCAAGCAGACGTTGCCGCCGATGAACTGATCACCGCTGGAATTCGTAAAAACTATCCGTCCCACACGATATTGTCGGAAGAAATCAATCCGCAGGAACTGACGGATGCCGAGCATCTGTGGATCATCGACCCCATCGACGGTACGGTAAATTACGCCCATCACCACCCACAAGTTGCTGTCTCGATTGCGTATTCTCATCAAGGACAAGCGCGTGTGGGCGTGGTACATAATCCGTTTACGGACGAGACGTTTCACGCCCAACGAGGCAAAGGCGCGCGCCTGAACGATCTACCGATCCGGGTAGCGAACACCGACGAATTAAAACGCGCTATCGTTGCTACTGGGTTTCCTTACGTACGTGAGGACTTGCCGCTATTAATGCGACGGCTCGAAACCACACTGACGCATTGTGCCGATATTCGTCGCAATGGCAGTGCGGCGCTGGATATTTGCTGGGTTGCTTGTGGCCGTCTGGATGCGTACTACGAGAGTGTGCAGGTCTGGGACTTTGCCGCCGCTCAGCTGATTGCCCGGGAATCAGGCGCCAAGGTCGGACACATCTTCCCATTATCCGAAGATGTGAATCCCGAACTTCACGCCAGTGATTTACTGATCAGCAACCCCGCCCTGTTTACTTCGTTGCAATCGCTACTCGAGCAAGCCTGACGCCAATAGCGCGGCTTGCAAGCGCTGCTGTTCCTGCGCACTGAAATGCTGCTGGCGATAGGCTTCAAGTGCAGCATCGTCCCCTTCCGGTAACTGTTGCATATAACGACGATACGCCATCAATCGCGCGCGCCAGTCTTCGCGCTGAGCATCCAATGCCGCCAGCCGCTCTGCCGCCGCCGTGCCAAACTGCGCTTCACGCGCCTCAAAGCGTGCAACAGGATCTGAGGCAACGTCATTGATCGTCGCCAATTGATTGAGCTGCCGCGCTTGTTGCCGTTGTACCTGCAGGCTCGTTGGTAACGACGCTGAGTCCTCTCCCCGCAGACGAGCCAAGGTGTAGTGATCCAGTGCCTGATCCGTCGCAAAAAAAGCCGCCACGGTGTCGTCATCAAAGTACTCATAGCGACGGGCTTCCATCCAATCCAGTCGCGCCTGCAGCGCCTCGACATCCAACCCCTGCACTTTTTGCGCGGTCAATTCATCGTAATTTTTCACATCGCTGAGATATCCCAGATACGCCTGCAAAACATCTAATGCCTGCTGACTGGCTGGTAGAGGCAGTCGTTGCATCTGTACCCGCATGTACTCAATGACGTCGACCAACGGAATCTCACCCGCGACACTTAAGTGAAAATCCATCCATCGTCGTAAATCGCGGTTAATGCGTAGCTGTCCATCATGGTGCGCAAGCTCACCGTCGACGTCGGCACCCCGGTGTGTTCTGGAGTGCGAGAATACAGCGTCCGCAGGCCTTGCCTCTGACATCACCACCTCAGACATGGCCGAGTTGGTAGTTAACAGCGACGGGCCGTCAGTAGGCTGCGTTTCTGGAATCGTCAGAGTGGGCAAGCTCCACAGTGACGCGGCGGTATACGCCAACGTCACCAGTGCAGTGACCCCGAGTAAACGGGATACCATGTTAAAGACCCGCGTTTTTCAGACGGTTCGCGTGCGTACGGAACACCGTCAAGGGGTCAGTTTCATTCAGATCATGGATGCCCAGAAACTGATTCACCTCGTCGAGGTGGTTCATCACAAAGTCATTGCGAATCACCATTCCCAGATTGGCCGTACAAGGATCAACGAAGCCATCATTGGCGACGCCCTCAGGGAAGAAGTGTGAGAACAGCCCGGTTATGGCATCCAGTGGGTCAAGCAGACTGGTCACCGGCTCGGCCCCAGCCCATGAGTAATAGCGGACGCCATTGTATTCGTAGTCGCCTTCACCGCATTCGGTGGCGGGAATACCGCCCGGATGCGCAGCATTAAAGGTCACCGACGCTGCCGTGGTCATCGACTCAATGGATTCAATGGGAGCCAGCGGGTTATCGTCGCCCGAGACAAACGCCACCAGGTGCGATGCCGTAGAAATAAAGGCTTCAAACGCGGCGCCAAACAGCTCGGAATTATCCGACCATTCCAACAAGGTATCCGCCACGACCGTGCCTTTATTCACGCCCGATATCGAGGTCACCGACGCCACAATATCCGGCCGCACAGAGCCCGCGTAACGCGTGGTCGGGCCACCATGGCTGTGACCAATCAGATTTACTTTTTCGGCTCCCGTCAGTGCCAGCACATTCTCAATCTGATCAATCAGCTGCTCGCCGCGAACTTCGGGATAATTGGTATTAGATACCGTGGCAATAAAGACCTGCGCACCATCAGCCTGCAGTGTCTCTGGGATTTTGTACCAGTAATCCACGCCCACCATCTGATCAAAGCCAAGAAAGCCGTGCACCAGCACAATGGGGTAGCGGGTTTCGGTGTAGCCCGACTCAGGACTGTCTGACATTGCACACACAGGTGCACTCACAGCCGCACTGAGTGCCGCTGCCAGGAGTTGTTTTTTCATGCGATAACGCCTCATTTTATTGTTATTCAGGCGCTCCGGCCGAGAGCACACCCAGTATACGAAGGTCAAAATTCGACCCAACGAATTATGCGGCCACGCAGGAACTAATCCGGGCAGGATTACAAATCAACACGGGGAGCTTGGGATAGATACGGCCACACTCACCCCTAAGGATGAGCATGGCTCGAATAGCCACATTGCATGGCTATTCATGAAATTGGGAAAGGTAACGCCAATAAGAAGCCAAAAGCGCTTATAAGAAAAAGCGCTTAAGACAAGGAACGCCTAAGAAAAGAAGCGCGCGTTGGCTTCCTGCAGCGCCGCTGCGTCCGCCTGAATACGGTCCACCAACTCCTGAACCGTCGGGATGTCTTCAATCAGGCCCTGAGTCTGGCCAATAAACTGCACGCCGTTCTCAAGGTCGCCATCGATGGTCGCCGCCTGCAGACGTGGCACGCTGGCGCCAAAGTAAGCGAGTAATTTGATTTTATCCAGCATCACCAGCATGCCCAGCATGATCTTCCAGACGGGCTGCTTCACAATTTTGGCAGCCTTCGTGGCTTCTTTGGCCGCCATGATCAGGTTCATCGGCTTTTTGGTTTCTTTCTCAGAGCGTGGTGTTTGCATCACACGCGCCCAGAGGCCATCAAAGTTCTTCGAGTAGATAGTCTCTTGCTCAGACTTAGTCACCACCGTCTCTTTCACCTGCGTGTGCAGCGGGCTATCCGCACAGGTCGCAAAACGAGAGCCCATGGCCACCCCTTCAGCACCAAGGTTTAAAGCGGCCATCAGGCCACGGGCATCGGCAAAACCACCGGTAGCAATCACAGGGATATCCACTTTCGAGGCAATGGACGGTACCAATACCAGAGAGGTCACAGCACCACCGTGCGCCGCCGCTTCGTGGCCGGTCACTAACAATGCATCGGCACCGATGCTTTGTGCTGACAGCGCATGCTTCTCAGACACAACGGTCGCAATCACTTTGCCACCGTATTCGTGAGCACGTTTTACCAGCCAGTCGCCTTTACCCAGCGAGAAATTAATCACCGGTACCTGTTCCGCCAGTGCCACTTCTGCGTTTTCTTTGGCACCTGGCATCAACAAGGTGACGCCCACGCCGAACGGCTTATCAGTCAATTCACGAATTTCACGAATCGATGCGCGCGTTTCTTCCGGGGTCAGTGGGCCACTGGCAAGGATGCCCAGACCACCCGCATTAGAGACCGCGGCCACCAGCTGCGGTGTAGAAATCCAGCTCATGCCCGGCAGAATCAGTGGTGCCTCAATGCCAAACAGTTCGGTAATGCGTGTTTTCATTTCAAATCCCCGGTGAATTAACGGGCAACACTCTACCGCGGCAAATGGGTTTGTCCATTGCCGAAATGACGTTGGCGGATGATGATTACGAAAAAGAGAGGGAGGACTTAACGGTAGTTGATGCGGTCGGCATCACGAACAAAATTACGGAAGAGTTGCTGGCGCTGCTCGGAAGACATGTCGCGCAGTTGCTCGAGGTGCTGCATACGCTCTGACACGTCGTCACTGCGACCGGCACCGGTAGGCGCTTGCTGTAACGCCTGATAGAAGTGATCGAGTGCCCGACGTTGCTCTGGCAGTGCGTTGTTCCATTCTGAGGTCATGTCCGAACGCGGGCCAGCATGAGGCGGATTCGCCCACACAGAGACACTCATCAGACAAATGACAACCGATAAAACGCTACGCACGATACAACCTGCTCGGAAACCCGTTATTTTTCTAATTGGAAGTGTAACGGTAACCACACATTTTATTACGTGGTTACGGGTAAACTGCACGTAAAGACACCGGCTTACACACTGGTGGGCAGTTCAATACTGACTATCAAGCCACCATCGCGATGATTTCGCAAGGTGATTTGACCTCGGTGATGGGAAATTACCCGGTGCGCAATCGCCAAACCTAAGCCAAACCCACGATGATTACCGCCCAGACGCTGTCGGGCGGACTCAGCTCTCACAAACGGACGCAGCAGATCCTGTAATTTGTCTTCCGGCACGCCCGGGCCATGATCGCGAATCACCACACGTAATTGCTCTGCGCGTAACCGCACTGACACATCGACGCTGGTGCCCGCGTCCGTGTGCAGCAGGGCATTTCGGGTAATGTTCTCTAACGCCGACTTCAATAGATTCGCATCGCCGACCAGCGGCTTTAGGCCGTCGGCGATGGTCAGGTTAATCAGACTGTCCGGGTGTTCAAAGCGGGCATCCTCGACCACGCTGGTGAGCAGGTCGCCCATATCCAGCGTGCGCCAGTGGCTGTGATCCTGCTGGGTTTCCAGTTTCGCCATGTTCAACAGATCTTCAATCATGTCGTTCAGGCGCTGAGTCTCCAGCTCAATCCGATCCAGATGCTCTTCCTGATCCGGTACGGCATCCAGACGTGCCAGCTCCAATGCCACCGTTGACCGGGCAAGGGGCGAGCGCAATTCGTGGGAGACGTCACTGACCAGCTGTTTCTGGTCCTGAATCAGGCGTTCGATGTAGCTGGCCATGTGATTAAACTCGCGACTCAGGTCGCCCAGTTCATCGCGGCGCCGCAACGAGCGCTTGTCCATGCGTGCCTGCCAGTCACCATTAGCAAACGCCTTGACCGTGCGCTGCATAAAGCGCACCGGGCGAGTCAGATACCCTGACAGCAATAAGCTCCAGACGGCAAATAACAGCACCGACGCCAGTAAGCCCCAGCCCAGATACGCCGGCAGGTTAAACACCACCAGTGGGTGTAGGAATTCCACAACCAGTAAGTACACCCGGCCATCGACACTTTGCAACGGTGCTTTCACCAGAATTTCGGAACGCCCCAACGGATTAATCAGCGCCTCATACGATTCCGGCGAAAACGCGTAATCCATGACGGCTTGGGGCGGATTTGGCAATAAGCTCAGGCCCTGATCATCAAATACGTAGGCATTCACACTGGGATGGCGCTCAAAGCGCAGTAACCATTCGAGCAGCAAAGGCTCGCCGCCCTGCTGCAGAATTAACTCCGCCGCCGAAATATAGCCACCGGTTGGCGCAATCAGATTGATGGAGTCGTTGGACCACTGGCGGTAATACGCCGCCAGGATCAAAGTGGAACTGGTCGTGATGATGGCCGTGACCATAAAGGCCAGGTAGATCTTAAAAAAAACGCCGCGCATGTTTAGGCCGACGCATCCCCCGCCCGATACATATAGCCAACGCCACGCACAGTTTTAATACGTGGATCGCCGTCCGCGGCCGGACCGAGCTTCTTGCGTAAGTTACTGAGGTGCATATCGAGGCTGCGATCGAATAAGGTCAATGAGCGTTGCATGGATTGCTCCGCCAGACGATTTTTATCGACGACTTTCCCCGCTTCGCGCGCCAGTACACCAAGAATATTGAATTCTGTGACGGTCAGATCCAGCACCTCGCCTTCGCGTGCGACGGTATGCTTATCAAAATCAATGGTCAGGTCATCCAGTGTCAGCACCGCAGAGGCAACCTCCGCAGAGCGGCCGCGACGCAGAATAGAACGCAAACGTGCTGATAGCTCACGTGGATTACATGGCTTAGGGATATAGTCATCGGCGCCGACTTCGAGGCCTTCGATGCGATCGACTTCGTCGCCCTTGGCCGTCAGCATCAACACAGGGACATCACTGCGGGTACGAATCTGTCCGAGAATGTCGATGCCATTCCCGCCAGGCAGCATGACATCGAGCACCACCGCCTGATAGCGGCCGCTGAGCGCTTCTGCCAGACCATCTTCGGCGGTATGCACTGCCGTCACGCGAAATAACTCGCGCTCAAGGTAGCGACTTAACAGGGCCGTCAGTTCGGTATCATCATCGACCAACAAGATGTTCATTCAATACTCCGTTTTATGCTCTAGTCCTGCCATAACTGTCTTTCTAACCATACCTGTGACCTCAGATAATGTCATCGTCATCGCCGTCATCTCGTTGATGTTGCTCAACAAATTGAATGGCTTCGCGAACTGCGTCACTGATCTGCTCGCGCATCATCACCAACTCATCCGGCGACATGTAAAACGCCATGTCGACTTCGTAACGGATGTATCGCGGCGGCAGACGATTCAGGGCAACGC
>JAYYHP010000027.1:0-2304 GCA_036148335.1 Pseudomonadota bacterium | reverse complement strand
CTTCATGTGAACTTGCAGAATCTGTTCACGACCGCGAATGTCCGGAAGACCAACCACGACCTGGCGGTCGAAACGGCCGGGACGCAGCAGTGCAGGGTCCAGCACGTCTGGGCGGTTAGTCGCCGCGATGACAATGATGCCATCGTTCACTTCAAAACCGTCCATTTCTACCAATAGCTGGTTCAGTGTCTGTTCGCGCTCGTCGTTACCGCCACCGATACCCACGCCACGCGAGCGACCGACGGCATCGATCTCATCGATGAAGATGATGCAAGGCGCCTGCTTTTTGGCTTGCTCAAACATGTCACGAACACGGGAAGCACCAACACCGACAAACATCTCAACGAAGTCAGAACCCGAAATTGAAAAGAAAGGTACACGCGCTTCACCAGCAATGGCCTTTGCCAGCAGAGTTTTACCTGTACCAGGTTGGCCGACCATCAGAACACCGCGTGGAATCTTACCGCCCAGTTTCTGGTACTTACCCGGCTCACGCAGGAATTCCACCAGTTCTTTCACGTCTTCTTTGGCTTCGTCGCAGCCGGCAACGTCTTCAAACGTGGTTTTAATCTGATCTTCGCTCAGCAGTTTGGCTTTGCTTTTACCGAAAGCCATCGGGCCACCACGACCCGAACCGCCACCCTGCATCTGACGCATGAAGATCATAAATACCGCGATGATGATCAGGATCGGCAGAGAGGCCAGCAGCAGCTGAGCCAGGAAGCTTTGTTTCTCTGGCTTCTTACCCGTGACCTGAACGTTACGCTCGAGCAGCGTATCCATCAGTTTGTCATCAAACGCGGGCAGAACCGTTTCAAACCCGTCGCCACTGTGGGTTGTGCCAACAATAGACTGACCTTCAATCGTCACCGATTGCACCTGGCCACTCTGGACCGCACTCATGAACTCAGAGTACGACCACTCGCTGCCACGCTCGACCGGGTTCAGACCGTTGAACACCATCATCAGGACAGCAGCAATCACAGCCCACAATACGAAATTCTTTGCCATCTGAGGCACCACCTTCATCTGTCTGGCCAATAGCGGCCGGTTACACTCTGCTTAGCTTAGCAGCCATTAATCAGGGACGAAAACCCTTCGCCACGATGTATACCTCCCGAGAGCGGGCTCGCGACGCCTTAGGCTTACGAATCATTACTTTCGAGAAGGCGCTGCGTACGTCATTCAGGTACGCATCAAAGCCTTCTCCCTGAAACACTTTGGCAACAAATGCGCCGTTGGGTTTCAGCACCTGACGCGCCATGTCCAGCGCCAGTTCAACCAGATACATGGCCCCCGGTTGGTCAATTGAGGCCATACCACTCATATTGGGGGCCATATCCGAAATTACAAGGTCCACCGGGCGACCATCAATCGCCGTGACCAATTCGTCGTACACCTCTTCCGTGGTGAAGTCGCCCTGAATAAAGGTGACATCGGCGATGGCATCCATGGGCAGGATGTCGGAAGCTATGACCTTTCCCTTCTCGCCAACACGCTGAGCCACCACCTGCGACCAACCACCCGGAGCTGAGCCCAGGTCCACCACGGTCGTTCCCGGACGGATCAATTTGTCACGTTCATCCAGCTCAATCAGCTTGTAACTCGCCCGGGTGCGGTAGCCATCTTGCTGGGCTTTTTGCACCCAAATGTCATCGACATGTTCTTTTAACCAATCGGCACTGGATTTTGAGCGAGCCATTGAAGTCATTACTCCGGGGGTAAGGTATACTTGTCAGCTATTTTACACCTTATGCTGAGCGACCGAACCCTATGGCACTAAGCAATGACCAGAAAAAAGCGTATCGTTCGATAGGCCACACGTTAAATCCTATCGTGACCATCGCAGGCAACGGCCTGACGAGTGGCGTTATGGACGAACTGAATCGTGCTCTGGATGATCACGAGTTGATTAAAATCAAAGTTTCCGTGGGCGACCGCGACGTGAAGAAAGCCGTCATCGTCGAACTAGTGAAACAAACCGGTGCAGAGCTGGTACAACAAATCGGGAATACCGCACTTCTGCTGCGCCGTAACCCGAAGGCCAAGGCTGCCCTGTCCAATCTGTCACGTTAAAACTGGCACAAAACAGGACAAGTTGACCACGGTCACCCGCCGGGCGGTTGGAACCGCCCCGTGAAGCGGGGATAATGCAAATAAAAAAGGTTACGCAGTTATGTCGAACATCGTTATTTCAGGTTCCGGCCTGTTCATTCCTCCGCACACGATTTCCAACGACGAGTTAATCACCGCCTATAACGCCTACGTTGAGAAGTTCAATGCCGAAAACGCCGCCGCCATTGA
>JAYYHP010000026.1:0-6730 GCA_036148335.1 Pseudomonadota bacterium | reverse complement strand
CACTTCAGGTAAGTTGTATCAGACCTTTGATCGCTTAATGCGTCCGTTCATTGAGGGCCAGAATGCCGGCAAAAAACGAGGCTTACTGTTTGCAGGAATCGTTTTTCTGATTCTACTCGCAGTATCGCTGCCCGTATTTACTGCGGTTGTTATGAAAATGCTGCCATTTGATAACAAGTCGGAATTCCAGGTCATTGTCGACATGCCCGAAGGCACCCCGGTTGAAAACACACTGACGGTGCTGGAAGCCTTATCGGATGAATTAATGCAGGTACCAGAAATTCGTGATTTGCAGCTTTATGCAGGCAATGCTGCTCCAATTAATTTTAATGGTCTGGTACGCCAGTATTATCTGCGCCAAGGGCCACACATGGGCGATATTCAGGTTAACCTGGTCGACAAGAGCCAACGCGATCGCCAGTCCCACGACATTGCCCTGTCAGTGCGCGAACCGCTGCAAGCCATTGGCGAGCGCATGAATGCCAACGTAAAAATCGTCGAAGTGCCTCCCGGCCCGCCTGTCATGGCCCCCATCGTTGCGGAAATTTATGGTCCGGATTATGACCGTCAGATCGCCGCGGCTCAGGAACTGCGGGCGGTATTTGAAGGCACAGACGATATCGTTGATACCGACGATATGATCGAAGCTCCGCAAGCTCGTTGGATCGTTCACATCGACCGACAGCGAGCATCCCATCTGGGCGTGGCTCAAGCAAATATTGTGCAGGCAATTAACACGGCCATTGGCGGTGAAGACGTCAGCTACCTGCACACAGGTCAACGGAAATATCCATTGCCGATTCGACTCGAGATGAGCGACGGTGACAAGGTTAATCTCAACAGCCTGATGACACTGAAAGTACAGAGCATGACCGGGCAGTACGTCGCGCTCTCGGATCTCATCAGTATCGAACAATCGCAGATTGAGAAAACCATTTACCGCAAAAACCTCAAGCCCGTAGTGTTTGTCACCGCCGACATGGCAGGCGATCTGGACAGTCCATTGTATGGTTTATTCAGCATGGCCCTGTCCCTCAACGATCAGGGCATGGACTGGCCGCAATGGTTTATTCAACAGCCCCCCATGGCCGATGACATCGCCATGAAATGGGACGGCGAGTGGCAGATCACCTACGAGACGTTCCGGGACATGGGCATTGCCTATGGCATCGGTATGATTCTTATTTATCTGCTTGTGGTGGCGCAGTTCCGCTCGTATCTGGTTCCGCTTATTATCATGGCGCCTATTCCGCTTACCGTAATTGGTGTGATGCCGGGTCATGCCTTGTTTCAGGCGCAGTTTACCGCCACCTCCATGATCGGCATGATCGCTCTGGCAGGCATTATTGTGCGTAATTCAATTCTACTGGTGGATTTCATCAACCAGAAAATCGACGAAGGCATGCGCTTTGAAGATGCCGTGGTGAACTCGGCGGCCGTGCGCTCAAAGCCGATTATTCTGACGGGTGTGGCCGCCATGATTGGCGCCTTCTTTATCCTCGATGATCCCATTTTTAACGGGCTGGCCATTGCGCTCATCTTTGGCATTCTGGTCTCGACCCTACTGACACTGATCGTCATTCCTTTGCTGTATTACAGCGCCATGAAGGGGCGTTTCACTCAGACCTCATAATCTGTTTGGGCACACCCGATCGTAGGGTGTGCCCTTTTTTCCTATATGTGGCGTTGTTCACCTCTCACCTCTCACCTATCATCTCTCAAGCCAAATCACTCAAGTCCAATCTCCCAAGCCCAGCCCCTCAGGACATTCACTTTGGCTGTTTACTGATTCGATTCGGCCCTCGCACACACCAAAACTGGCGCCATTCGACAGCATTGACTCAATAAGAGTACCTTCTGGCGCATAGTTCAACTTTCTGTCCTCCCGGGTTTCCGTTACTATTTCCGATCTTTTTTTGGCCCTAATGGATTAAGGGGAATCCTCGTTGTCTGGACCAATGGCCTCGCCGGGGGCATTCAATCGCTGCATTGTTCGGCGTATTTTCACCTACGTGTTACTGACCTCACTGGCGGTAGGATTACTCGCGGCTGCCCTGCTGTTCACCTGGACCTATCACACCCAGCAAACCCAATTGGAACAACGCGCCCCCAACATTCATCGTCAGTACGGTGCCGCGTTAGCCCATGCCTTGTGGCAGTACGACCGTCAACAACTGACGTTGCTCTTGGCCGGCATGCAATCTCAGGGTGACCTCCTATATGTGAGAATCAGCGATAACATCAGCCTGACGACCGAGGTGGGTTCTCGTCCGTACCACGGCGATCTGATTGCGTTGCCCGTTGACTACGATGGCCAGCGGGTCGGCACTCTGGAGCTCGGCTTCGACCGCCATCAACCCATCTGGACGGCGCTGACCATCGCAACCCCCTACCTCATCAGTCTCGGCACTTTGCTGCTGGTGCTGGCAGGTACACTGGTGCTGGTCTTACACAAAGTCGTGACCCAGCGGGTGACCAAGCTGGTGAAAGCCATTGAGTGCCAGTTAGAAAACGGCTTTGACCGCCCCATCAGCATCGAGCCCAGCACCTATGGCGATGACCTTGACCGCTTGGTTAATTCCTTCCGATTGTTAAACGACCAGTTGATTAACGAACTGATCCGCAACAAACAAACCCGCCAACAGCTCAGCATTATGAATGCCGAGCTGGAACAACGCGTTGAAGAACGAACTCAGCACCTGTCGGCTACCATCGACTCGTTAAACCAGGCATTAGATGATCTGAAAGCCACTCAGAAGCAATTGATTGACGCCGAAAAACTGTCTGCGTTGGGTGGCATGATTGCCGGCATAGGCCATGAAATCGAAACCCCATTGGGGCTTTGCCTGACCATGGAGTCTTGCTTACGAAACGATGTGCGTATGCTGCGCAGTGCACTGGCCGAATCACAGGATCCCACTGAGGCATTAGCCGCGGTGACTGAAAGTCTGGATATGCTGCAAGCCAACCTCAATCGCGCCAGTGAATTGATGAAAAGCTTTAAATCGATTTCAGCGCCGCAAATCGGCGAAGACAACGAATGGATTAACCTGCATCAGGTCATCAAGCAACTGCTGTATACCCTGTCGCCAACCTTACGTGATACCGAGTATCAACTGGACGTAGACTGCCCTGAGACTCTGTCGATGCAGGGCTCAGCCAGTGCCATCAGTCAGATATTCACCAACCTGATCATGAATTCACTGCATCACGGATTTCATGAAAGTGGCCAGGGCAATATGACCCTTCGTATTCGCGAAGACCGCGATCAGATCATCATTCATTACGCCGACAATGGCAGTGGATTGAGCCCGGAAGCACAAGAAAAAATCTTCGAGCCACTGTATACCACCCGTCGCCATAAGGGCGGTACCGGACTCGGTATGCATTTGGTGTACAACATCGTTAATCAGCAGATGAAAGGCGACATTGCTCTGGAGCCGGTGAATACTGGCGTGGCGTTTCGCATTGCGATTCCTAAACGCAAGGCGACCCGCCGCGAGAAAGGTCGTCAGGCCATTTACTGAGCTGGCGACTCGTTGCCCACCTGGGCAACCTGATCTTCGGCAACATCGCTCATCCCCAAGGCATCCAGAGTATTGCTGAGCATGATGTAAAGCGCAGGCAATACCAGCAGACAGACAAAGGTCGTGAACAGAATCCCAAAGCCCAGAGACACCGCCATCGGTGCGATAAACTGAGCCTGACGGGAAGTTTCAAACACCATAGGCGCCAATCCACCAAAGGTGGTTAAGGTTGTCAGTAAAATCGGACGGAAACGACGAATACCCGCCGAAATAATCGCATCCCGGGCGTTCATGCCCTTATCCCGGCGCTGACGGTTGGCGAAATCGACCAGAATCAGGCTGTCGTTCACCACCACACCCGCCAATGCCACGATCCCCATGATGCTCATGACACTCAGGCCGTAGCCCATCAACAAATGACCATACAAGGCCCCTGCCGCCCCAAAGGGGATGACTGCCATCACCAACAACGGCTGGGAATAACTGCGGAACGGAATGGCCAACAACACATAAATCAACAGCATGGCGAAGAAGCCATACAGTTTGAGTGACGACATGCTCTCCTGAGTCTGCGCCTGACGTCCCTGAAAGCCAAAGTCGATGCCGGGGTAACGCGAACGCAAATCCGGGAAGACACTCTCGTTCAACAGTGCCATCACCGCGGGAACCTGCTCACGCGGTTCCACGTTAGCCGTGACGTTCACTATCTGGCGGCCATTGCGTCGTGAGATAGACGAAGGCGACATCCCCTTCTCAAGGATGGCAACTTCAGACAAAGGCACATAGCTGCCCGACGGCGTCAGAATACGCAGCCGCTCAATGTCGGCCGCACGGCTGCGCTCGTCTTCGGGTAAGCGCACCAGGACGGTCACTTCACTATTGCCGCGCTGCTGACGTAACGCTCGGGAACCATAAATCGCCGCACGAATCTGCCCGGCAACGTCGTCGGCCTCCAGCCCCAAACTGCGCCCCTGGTCCGTGAGTTCCACATCCCATTGCGGCTTACCGCTGTTAAAGCCATTGGCAATGTCTTTAACCCCGGTAATGCCCGCCAGAGCATCGGCCATGTCTTCGCTGGCTTGCTTGAGTACGTCGGTATGGCTGCCGCGCAATTCCACGGTTAAACCAGCGCCACCGGACGGACCGCCGCCCCGTTCTGAATCGAACGTGAGGCTGCGAATACCGGCAATTTCGCCAATGTCATCACGCCATAAGTTCACTAATTCCGCTGCCGGAATCGGGCGTTTGTCCGAGTCCACCAGCTGGCCTTCCACCTCAACGCTGGTGCCGTCAATATCGCCCTCAATACTCAATAGAAATTCAGTACCGTCCGCTTCAAACGGAGTCACCACCGTACGTAAATCGCGCTCGACTTTTTGACGCACCTCATCGGCTTGTTGAAATGGTGCATTCGACGGCAACTCAACCGTGGCCACCACGAATTCACCTTCCAGACGCGGGAACATACTAAAGCCCATGCGCCCGCTGGAGGCCCAGGCCATAGCAATCATCAGGAAGAAAAAAGCGATAGCAAAGGTCAGCCCCGGAAACGCCACCGCACGGCGTAAAATCGGTTGGTAAATATCCTGAATAAAATACGTCAGCGCCGCATCCACACGCTGCTGAATCCGCTCCAAAGGGTTCTTAGGTGCATCCGCCGGCTTACGTTTCAGGTGCGCCAAATGCGTTGGCAGAATAAATAAGGCTTCAATCCAGGAAATCAGGAAGCAGCTGATAACCACCACAGGAATGGCGATAAAGAGTTTTCCCATCATTCCCGGCAGAGCCAGAATCGGCAGAAACGCCGCGACATTGGTTAAAATCGCGAATGCCAGTGGCACCGCGACTTCCCGAGCGCCGTGTACCGCCGCATCAGGAAAGGCCATGCCCTGCTCCATGTGCTCGAAAATATTCTCACCGGCAATAATGGCGTCATCCACGACAATGCCGAGGGCGATGATAAAGGCGAACATGGAGATCATATTGATCGACACATCGGCGGCCGGAATCAGCAGTAAAGCACCAAGAAACGCCGTTGGAATCCCCATAGTCACCCAAAAGGCCAAACGGTATTCCAGAAACAGACTGAGTAACACCAGCACCAGAATCAAACCAATGGCGGCGTTTTTCATTAACAGTCCAACGCGCTGATTTTAGGTTTCACCGTCGTCATCCGTCACAATCAACTCAACGCCCGGAGGCAGTTGAGGGATAATGTCCTCCATCTGACGATACGCCGCTTCGGTCACAGTGAAGGGCGTCTGGTTTTCACTACGATAAATATCCAGACCAATCGATGGGTTACCGTTGTACGTTACCTCCCGATTCGAATCGCCAAAGCCATCTTTGATCGTCGCGATGTCACCCAGCTGCAGAATCACCCCGGAGTCATCGCTGACCACCGGCACTTTGCTGAACTCATCGGCCCAATAAATACGGTTATCTAAGGTCAGTAAAATATCACCGCCACTGGTGCGTACCGTACCGGCGCTCTGCTCAATGGCGTTAGACCCAATGGTGCTGGCCACCTGCTGCAACGTCAGGCCATAAGCCTCCAGCGTGGCCTGAGAAATCTCAACGTGCAGTTCCTCATCTGGCGTGCCTTTGACTTCAACGTTGGTGATTTCCGGGGCGGACAATAAATCGTTGCGAATCTGCTCAGCGAGTTTTTTCAGTTCAAACTTACTCAGGGCGCCAAACAGTTTCAGGTCCATGACATCAATCGAATGTCCGGACAAACTCACTACTGGCCGTTCAATACCATCCGGGAAGCTACTGATATTGCTGACCGCCTGCTGAATGTCCTGATAGGCTTTCTGACGATCATCACTGCTTTCAAGCTCGACCGAAACCCGGGCCGCTCCCTGCGTCGCCGTGGAAGTAATTTCTTTAATGCCATCGAGGCCGGTCAGTTCATTTTCAATGGGCAGAACCACGCCCTGCTCCATTTCAGACGGCGTTGCGCCGGGATACGACACAGACACCGAGACATAATCTGCCTCGGTACTGGGAATAAATTCTTTGCGAATGACCATCGACATTAAAATACCGCCGATGATCAGAAACGCCATTAACAGGTTGGGCGCCACGCCGTGGCGTGCCATCCAGGAGACCGGACCCGCTTTTTGAATCATGCGCCGTCTCCCGCCACACGAACCTGAGTTCCGCTCACGGCCGCATCCACCTGACTGACCAGCAAGCGG